>JBFZFE010000351.1:0-2864 GCA_041306525.1 Verrucomicrobiota bacterium
CGGTGGCGTCGTAATCCCTCAGCGTACCTGTGGCGAGGGGTTTTCCACCAACCTCTTTCTTCCCGCCGTAAACGACTTTCCAAGCGCCATCATGATTGAGAGCGAGGCTATAGCCGCCCGCCTTATCGGAAAACCGTCCACCGATCTCAACGCTGCCCCTGGCAACCAGCACATCGGCGCTCACCACACAATCGCGCCATTGCACATCGCCAAAGACCGTGTACGGCGTCCGGTACTTGCGCAGCCAAAGGATGCCCTCTGCCGGCGCCACTTGCCGGAGGCACAGGCCACCGCCCACCCGGGGCGCAGTCTCGAACGTGCCTTTTTGATCTGAGAAATACTTCGGCGTTTGCCCCGGGGCGTAAGAGGTAAAGTTCTCGTTGAATGGGAATGGGAATGGAACATCGGGTGGTGGTGCCGGATGCATGCCTTTTTGTTGACCGGTCGTCGTGGTCAGCGAGTAAACGGCATCACCCTCCATTTGCAGCGTGACGACGCCGTCAACAGCATCGACTTGCTTTTCGTGAATGAACTGTTGCGTCTTGTCAGTCCTCCAAATGTGGACCGGTCCCTGCTTCAAGCCGTCCAGGACCTTGACCTGAAGCGTCATCTGGCCGTCCGTGCAGACAACGGTGCTCCAGTCGCGCGTAGCCGGGTCACGCAGAGTGACGTAGGAGCCTTTCCATGTTTTGTGGTTGATCTGGCCACACGCCGAGTCCATGTACCGCCAGCCGGCATCGGCAAACTGCGTGGTGTGGGCTGTGGTCCACACCGCGGGCCAGACCTCGTAGTGCCCGGACCAGGGCGTAGCCGCCTGCATCAGCCCCGTTCCGGCATAGTCGACCCCGGCATAGATGCCGTCAACCGGGCACCAGATTAACGTCTTCGTGATGCGCGACTGGATGTAGTTATTATTGATCAGCCTCGCCAGCAGAAGGGACTTCTCCCAGTCGCGGCCGGAATAGGTGAATTCCTCGCTCGCCCACAACGGCTTGCCGCTGGCGATCGCCCTGGTCGTTGCCCGACGGTTGTTGCTCTCGAGCCTGGGTAGCCAGCCGCTTGGATAGTGATATCCCACCGCAGTTAGCGTTGCCTCAAGCTTGGGATTCTTCTCCATACTGTCGAAAATCTGCCACGCCTTGCCGACATCGTCCGGGCCCTGCACCTTCACCTTCGTGTAGCCGGCCGCGTCGAGCGCCGGGCGAAGCGTGTCGGTAATCCATTTTGCATCCGTACCCATCTCGTTTTGGGCTGCCGCCACCCAATCCATCTCCAGACTGAACTGGCGTTTGGCCACATTGAGAAAGGCAACGAACCAGTCCGCCGAGTCCTTGGAAAAACGATCGGTGATCCAGCCCGGATAACACCATGGAAGACACTCGAGCATGATTTTGGGATTTCGCTTGCGCGCCTCCGCCATCAGCCAGAATTCATACCCGCGGGCGCGCGGTGTTATCAGCTCGTCGCGCGTGATGATGTGGGATGGTTCGCTGCCGCAAGTCGAGTTATCCCCACCGCCGATCTCCACTTTGAGGTGCTGCAGGTTTGCGCCGAACCTGGGCGTGAACAGGTAGTCCAGAACTTGTGACCTTTGTTGAGCGGGATAATCGACCAGATTGCGCGTGGAGGCCCCCGCACTGACCGCGCCGATGCCCTCAAACTCCCGGCCTTTGTCATTGGCATCGAGGGTAATGCTGACGGTTGGCTGGACCGCCCCGTCGACCACCTGCGGCTTGATCGGGCCAGGGTTGGCGGGTTCCGCGGCGGCGGTCATGGCCAAAGCCAAGGCCAGGGTTGTTCCAATGATCGTGCGTTGCGACATGTGCGTTCTCCGTGTGACTACAATCGAACTTGCCCTTTTTGGATCCGGGCCTACTTCCTGCTGCCCCATACATAAACCTGTCCGGCGGCAATCTCCACGCGCTTGACTGCGTTTCCATAGCGTATGAAGAACGGTTGTCCGGTGACGGAACGGATGGTTGCCGCTTCAAGTTTGCCGTCCTTCCACCGCAGGTCCACCCCGCAGCCTCCACGGGCTCGCAATCCCCGGACCTCGCCCTCAGGCCAAGCGGCGGGCAGCGCGGGCAGCAGGTGGATCACATAGGCGTCGCCGTCCATCACATGGCTTTGCAGCAGCAGCTCCGCGACACCCGCGGTATAGCCGAAGTTGCCGTCGATCTGGAACGGAGGGTGGGTATCGAACAAGTTGGGCAGCAGGCAGTCCCGAATCAGTCGAGTCAGAAGTTTGTGAGCGCGGTTGCCGTCATGCAGGCGAGCCCAAAGGTTGATCTTCCAGGCATTACTCCATCCCGTGCCCGCATCGCCTCGGGCGTTGAGCGCAACAATGGCCGCCTTGGCCAGCTCGGGCGTGCCGAGCGGGCTGATCTGCCGGCCGGGATGAACGGCAAAGAGATGGGACAAGTGCCGGTGCTTGTCTTTCGGGCTGTCAAGATCCTCCATCCATTCCTGCAACTGCCCCCACTTGCCAATCCTGGGAACCAACAGCTTATCCCGCATGGCGCCAATCTTCCGGCTGTATTCCGCATCCACGCCAAGGATCCTGGCTGCTTCGACGCAATTCGAGAGCAGATCCCAGACGATCTCCTGGTCGTAGGATACACCCGGCCGCGGGGTGCGGTCACCCTCCTTCAGTCCCGGTCCGTGCTCCGGCGACCAGCCGTCGGGCGTAATCAACGCTCCGCCCGGTCCGGCCACCAGGTGTTCCTCCCAGAAGCCGACGAGTTCCTTCAGCATCGGATAGGCCACTGCACGGAGGAACGCCTTGTCGCCATCGAATGCATAGCGCTCCCAGAGATGCCGGCACAACCAAGCGCTGCCGGGCCGGTGAACGGCCCAGCCGGAAT
>JBFZFE010000352.1:0-4577 GCA_041306525.1 Verrucomicrobiota bacterium
TGGCGACCTTCTCTTCGACCGTGTAGCGCTTTCGTGGTTTCCTCATGCGTTCTCTCCGTTATCTTAACGGCAGAACGTTCTCTCCATTTCCAGCTGAGGCGGAACAACAGCTTTGGCGCTAGGCAAGAGTGACCCGGCAGCGCTTGGCTGAAGTGACCCACAGTAGGAACGGAACGGTGAACAGGACCTGGATCGGAGAGCCGTCATGATCATCCACGCCGAAGGCGTGCGTGGTTGGAGTGGGGAGGGAAACGAGGCGATATCATCCACGCCGCAGGCGTGCGGGGTGCGTTTCATCATCCGCGCCGAAGGGCGCGCACTGGACAGGATTGCCGGGTTCGGAGCTTATCGGGCCGGTGCGTGGTTTGCGATCCTGTTTCGCAGGTAGCGGAAGTAGTCTGGGCTGACGCGCAGTTCGCGCACCTCCTCGATCACCGGAAGGAAATACGCCAGCGAGCGAATCGCGCCCAAGGGTGGCGCCCCGGCCGGGCGGACCAGGCGGCGCGCCGCGGCCAGCACCAAGGCGTTTTCGATCACCACTACGGACACGCCGCGCTGGTAGAGTTCGGCGGCCAGCGTCCGGTCCGCCCGACGCACCGTCCCCATCGTGCCCGGCGTTTTCCGGTATGCCTCCAGAACTTGGCGAATGTATTCTTGTTGCCCTCGGTCGTCGTCCACGACTCTTCCCTCAGCTTTGCGGCTCACGCAGCGACGGGCCTTTGATGTGCACCGTGTGGCAGTAGTGCCGCAGCCGGCTCAGCAGAGCCTCCACCATGGGCCGGTTGCCGAGGAAATTGGGCCACTCGTCGTAACTCAGGTTGGTGGTGATGATGGTGGAGTGATGGCGATACCGCTCTTCCATCAGCTTGAAGAAGATATTCGATTGCTCGGGCTTGAGGTTCAAATAGCCAAATTCGTCAATCAGGATCACATCCAGGCGGGCCAGCCGTTTCAGGAGTTGGCGGGTGGAGCGGTCGGCCAGCGATGCGTACATCTCATCGAACAGATCCTGGGCGCGGACGAACTGGCAGCGGTAGCCGTTCTCCAACGCCTTCAGCAGCAGCCCGCAAGCTAATCCGGTCTTGCCTCTTCCGGTTTCGCCGACCAGCACGATGTTTTCCGCCTTGGCGATGAACTCCAACTCCGCAAACGTGCGCATCTGTTTCCGGTTCACGCCCGGCTGGCGGGCGAACGGGAACGTCTCCAGCGTCCAACGCTCGGGCAGGTTGGCGCGCCGGATGCGCCACTCCAGGGCGCCCTCCTGCTTGGCCTGCCACTGCGCGCGCACCAGGCGCGTTACAAAATCGGAATAGCTGAGGTCGTCCTTCTCGGCCGCGCGCGCCTGTTCGTCATAAATCTCCAGGATGCGCCGCAGCTTGAGATTCTTCAGCAATTGTTCGAGTTCTTCAGTCATCCGGCGATCCCTCATCCAGCAGAAAATATTCATGCGCCACGCGGCGCAAGATCATCCGTTCCACGCGGTCCAGGTCGTAGAGGCCGTAATGGGCGGCTTCCCGTACCGCGCCCAGCAGCGGCTCGCGCGGATACTCGCGCACGAAACGCAGCAGTTGCCGCAGGGCCAGCTTGACGATCTTGCGGCTCCGCTGCTTCAACCCGGCGACATACTCGGCCAGTTCGGGCGCCGCCGCCACGATGGCCTTCTCTTCGGGATGGGGATGACCACGACGCACTCCGTGGCCGCGGGGCGGCCGGTGTTCGGTCAACGTCACCCGCTGGTGCTCGGCCTCGAGCAGACGGCGGTGCGTGACCATGCGGCGGGCATCCAGTTGAATCTCGACCTTGTCCTTGGTTTCGCGCACTTCCACGCGCCGGCCGATCCAATCCACCGGGACCGAATAGCGATTGGAGTGAAGCGCGACATAGCCTTCCACATCCACCAGCCGTTCCTGCAGCCGGTAGACCTCGGGTATCCAGACGGGCAGCGGCTTCAGATGCAGCCGTTCCACGACGAATAACTCGCGCGGCACTGCGCGGATGTGTTTCTTGTATGTGGAGTTGACTTTGTCACACCACTCGCGGGCCCGCTGATTCAGATCCTCCCAACTGGAAAACGTACGCCCGGCCAAAAAGTTGCCCTCGATAAAGCGGAACGGCCGTTCCACACGGGCGGAACGATTCGCATCCCCGATCTCATGGGCCACGAACTCGAAGCCGAAGCGCTCTCCAAAGGCCGCCATCTCGGGCACTGGAACCATGTGGCGCCCCGTGCCGCGCAATACCACCACATGCGTGTTGTCAATCATCACCCGCTTCGCGGCGCCGGAGAAGTAGCGCAGCGCGTCGGTGAGAAACACCTTGCAGTCGAAACGCTGGAAGCTCGGGTAGCACTGGAAAAACAGCATCCGCGAATAACACAGCACGGCCGAGGCGGTCTGCACCTTGCGTTTCTTGCCGCCCAGACGGACTTCGTGCGGCGAGGTGTCATGCTGCATCTCCTCGCCCGGCTCGAACTCGTAACGGCCGGCAGGCGCCACCGCCGGCTGTCCGATCCCGTGGCGGCGGCAGAAGGCGGTCAGCGCTTGGTACGACAGCGCCGCCCCGCCCGCCACCAACTCCTCATGGACCCGGACCAGGTTCCCCTTGCACGCATGCAGCAGATCCAAAATCTGCTGCCGGTAGGGCTCGGCCTTCTCCCCACGGTCCAGCTCGGGCACTTCCGCCGAACGGGCTCGCAGCACCCGGCGCACCGACAATCGGCTCACACTCAGCACCCGCGCAATCTCCCGCTTGCCGACTCCCTGGCCGGCCAGTTCCAGAATCGTCGTGCGTTGACTTCGGCTCAACATGCGTTTCTTGCTCCGGTTCGAGTTGTTCGCCGATGCGCTGGAGTTGTCGTTTGATCCGGTCGATCTGCCGCCGCGCACTGTCGCACTGCCGGGCATCCAACTCCGCGGCGCCCGCCAGCCGCCGCTGGGCGCGATTCACGATGGCGGCCGCCATCTCCAGATCGCGCAGCAGTTCGGCGTCGAGGAGCTTGCTCTCCTGCCGTTGCGTTTTGAAGAACAGCTCCGGCTGCTCCAGAAGGCGTTTGCGAACGGCGCGCGAACCCTTGCGCCAGGCGGCATACAGAAGGCCTGCTTCGCGCACCTCCGAGTGGCGCTGGGCGAAGATGGCCGCCATCCGCTGGCAGTCTTCCAGACTCTGGCGCGCCACCGGCGCCAGAAACTTCATGGCCACCTGCGCCGGGATCTGCCCCTGCCGCACCTGCTCCTGAATCGCCTCCGGCAGAACCTCCACCAGCGCCAGCCGGCGCGACACCCAACTCACGCTGCGATCGAAGCGGTGAGCCAACTCCTCCAACCCGTAGCCGAAGCGCTGCGCCAACTCCGCCAACAGCCAGCCCACCTCCAGCGCGCTCTCCGGTTCGGAGAAGCGCAGCGAGCGGTCCAGCAGCACCGCTGCGGCCTCGCTCATCGGCCACAGGACCGCTTCCACCGTGTCCCGCCCCAGTTGCTCCAGCGCCGCGATTCGCTTGTAGCCGTCGATGACCACGTAACGGTTCGGCTGCCCTTCGGCCGCCACCACCACGATGGGCGTTTGTTGGCCCGATTCCGCCAGCGAGGCCAGCAGCCGCCGCTCCCGCGCCGGATGGCGCGCCCGAAGGCGCTCCCATCCCCGGTCGAGCTGGTGAAACTCCAGTTGCATCGGACAGGTTGAATGTAAGGGGAACTTCGCTTGCGATCAATATGCGCGGATTAAATGCGCGCCTGCTTCCAGCGGCGCTCCCGTTCCCGGACGCGCAACAGCGCACGCCGGCACGACGCCGAACAGAAGCGCTGCAAAGGACTTCGCCGCCGGTGTGCGAAGCGCTCGTAGCAGCCCGGCCGGTCGCACGAATGCTCGAAAAAAATGTTCTTGAGTGATTACCCTCGCAGCTTCACCAACTGCTTCTGGCTCGGATGGTTTCCGGCTGCGAATCCGCTCCCGGTAGCGCCGGCTCTGCCCGTTCCGCTTCTGTTGGCCCGCCGCCGTCTCGCGGTAACGTCGCTGCGCCTTCCACCGCGACCACGCCCGCGCCGCCTGTCGGCACTGCGGACTGCAATAGCGCTGCTGCGCTTGCCGCGGGTGAAAACGCTGCTCGCATCCCTTGAGCAGACAGCGTCGGGCCCTGGGCCGGCGGACTGCCTGGCGCCGCCGCCCGGCCGCTTGTTTCGCGGGATTGCCTGTATGATTCTCGGGAGGGCCCATGGGAGGTGATGGCTCCCAGAGGCTCCTGCCCTGGAGGGGGGCCAACTTCCCCTCCGGGGCAGCAAACCTCCGGCTCCTTCCAGAATCAATACTTTAACTCCTGGCGTCGGAAACCGATTGCCCCCGATGACGTCTTTGGTCGGGACCTATTTCCCGGAGAAATCACCTGGTGGTCAACGGACAGGGTGGGTCATTTCTGGAAAGCATGGGCGGGTCACTTTCGGCAAGCGCCAAAGAATCGATCCGGCATGGAACTCAGCTTGGTGCTGAAGACGAACGGAACAGTGCTGAATGAGGACGTAGTGGATTACCTGCGGCTGTATAGGCCCAAGGTAGTGGTGAGTCTTGATGGTGCTTCGGCGACGCAC
>JBFZFE010000353.1:0-2766 GCA_041306525.1 Verrucomicrobiota bacterium
CACTGGAAAGAGACAATAACCCTCCGCATCGCGAACCTCTAGCATCTTACAGCATGGCCCAACATGAGGTTTAAGTTCCTCGCCTTCGAATTGCCCGCGCGAATGTCTCATTCGCGGATGAGAATTCAACTTACCTTTTCGTGGGTATAAATGGTAAGCGACGCCCGCCATCTGCCTACCGGAGAGTTGGATTCAACGATTTTGCAGCTATTGTGTCAGTGTGTTCAACAAAGGGGATAATCATGAATGCTCGCAAGTTGCAGGCGGTTGGGTTGACCTTGGGGTTGGCGATGTTCACCGCAGTGGGGTTGACGGTCTTCACCGGGGCCAGTAACCGGTCCGCCGAACCACCCCCTCCCGCCGCGGCGCCGGCCACCAGCGCGCCCGTTCCGGCCGCTGCCACTGCGCCACTACAGAACCTGAGCGACGCCTTCGCCGCTGTCGCCGAAAGAGTCAAACCCGCCATCGTCAGCGTTCATTCCGAGCGGGTGCTCAAGATGCGCCGCCCGGATCTTCCCTTCCCGTTCCAATATTTCTTCGACCAGGATGAGCCACAGCCGCGCCGTGGCCAACCCCGGCAACGCGAATACCAATATCGGCGTTCGGGCCTTGGTTCGGGCTTCATCCTGAACCGGGAAGGCCACATCGTGACCAATTTCCATGTCGTCGAGGACGGCAGCGAAGTGAAAGTGACTCTGGCCGACAAACGCACCTTTGATGCGGAAGTCATCGGCACCGACCCCAAGACCGACCTCGCCATCATCAAAATCAAAGGCAAAGTACCGGCGGATTTGCCGGTCGTGCCGCTGGGCGACTCCGATGCCATGCGCGTCGGCGACTGGGTCCTGGCCTTCGGTGCGCCGTTTGGCTACGACCAGACCGTCACGGCCGGTATCGTCAGCGCGAAGGGCCGCGGCAATGTTGGGGCTGTCGATTACGAGGACTTCATCCAGACCGATGCCGCCATCAACCCCGGCAACTCGGGTGGCCCGCTGGTGAACATTCGCGGCGAAGTCATCGGCATCAACACCGTCATCGCCACCGGCGGCGCCCAACAATACGCCGGCGTCGGTTTCGCGATTCCCGTCAACATGGCCAAGACCATCCTCCCCACCCTTGTCAAAGGCGGCACCGTCAGCCGCGGCATGCTCGGGGTCGTGATTCAAGACATCGACGAGGAACTGCGTGAACAGTTCAACCTGCCCAGCACCGCGGGCGCGCTCGTGACTCAAGTCAGCGAAGGCTCACCGGCGGAGAAAGCGGGGCTGCGCATTTCCGATACCATCACCAGCATCAACGGCACCAAGATCCAGGATGTGCGGCAGTTGCGCAACACTGTCGCCGCGCTCGCGCCCGGCACCCAAGTCACCATCGGCTTCCTCCGCAATGGCAAGGAACAAACCGTCCCGGTCACCCTGACCGAGCTGCCAAAAGGCGAAGAGCAAGCCAGCCAACGTGATACCGACTCCGCGCCCGGCGTCCCTGACCTCGGCCTCAGTGTTCAGTCTCTCAATGCCGACCTCGCCAAACAGTTCGGCCACAAACAGCAGGAAGGTCTCATCATCAGCGAAGTCAACGAGGACGGCCCCGCTGCCGCTGGCAGTTTGCGCGTCGGCGACCTGATCACCGAGATCAACCGCGAGAAAGTCACCACCATCAAGGAATTCCGTGATGTTTTGGCGAAAGCGAAAGGGCGCGACAGCGTGCTGCTGCTCATTCAACGCGCCGGCGCCAGCCGCTTCGTCATCCTGCGGCTGAAGACGGACAAGTAAACGTTCAGCCGGCAACGGGCCAGGGGAACCGGCCCGAATGCAGAAACTCGCTGATGGACTTGGCGCTTTGCTCGGATTTGCGTTCAACGGCTTCGGCGGTGTTGAAGGAGTTGTGCGGGGTGCAGATGACATTGGGACGCCCGGCCAAGGGAAAGCTTCCCTGGCCCGCCCGCAGCGCGGCACCGAGCGCGCTTTCGTTTTCGTAAACGTCCATCGCGACGCCGCCCAGATGGCCTTCGTCGAGCAAACGCGCCAAGTCGGCGGTGACCGCATGTTCGCCACGGGCGACGTTGATGAAGAGTGTTCCCGGCTTGGTCTGTTTGAGCCGGGCATAATCGAAGTAGCCGCGGTTCTGCCCGGTCAGGTTCATCGTGCAGACCACGATGTCGGCCCAAGGCAGGCCGGCTTCGATGGTGACGTCGGAGCGTGCGGGGATGATGTCGACACGGCGGACGTTCAAGCCGAGGCCTTGACCAATCTTCACCAGCTCTGTGCCGATGTGACCGGCGCCGACGACCAGCAGGTTCTTACCCGCCGCCTCGCGACCGGTCAGGCCGTCGCGGTGGAACCGGGCGAACTGGTTCATCTGGGCCGGTAACTTCCGCAGCAGGGCCATCCAAAGCATCATGGCCTGTTCGGCAACGGCGCGGTTGCAGTAGAGCGGCAGATAACCGCAGGCGACCGGCAAATTGGCTACCGTGTCGTAGCCCGTGGTGCGCGAGAGGATGCCGGTCACCTGGGGATACCATGTGACCGGGATGATGGATTGCGTGCGGATGCTCAGCAGCTTGGCCGGCGGCGTGGGGTCAGCAGCCTCTTGGATCGTCTGCCAAGTGAAACCGGCGTTCACCTTTGCCGGCAAGCACCGTTTCAGCGCAGCAACTTCTTCCGCGAAAGCTTCGTAGAAATAGACGTCCATGCCGCGCACGATAGCGACTCAGCGACACGGGAGGCGAGCCGGTAATTTGACTTGTCGGCACACGGGGGTACTATG
>JBFZFE010000354.1:0-7360 GCA_041306525.1 Verrucomicrobiota bacterium
CCAAGAACGGCGATCCTTCAGCAGATGATCAATCTCCGCCGGTATCGAGCCCGCCCCGGGCGCGTGCAGTTCGATGACACCAAGGCCGTTGCGGACGTGCGTGCTGCCATCGGGAAACGCCGCGACCACTTCGCTGGCAAAATGCGGATGCAGACTGGCCTGGCAATAGAACATGTGTTGCCAGCCAAAATCGAACCCGAGCCGCTCCGCGATCGCCTGCTCGGCGGGATGACCGTCCTGACACAACCGGCATTCCTCCGCGCTGATGTGGCCTTCATCACGCCACCTTTCCAGCGTCTCAGGCAGGAAGCCGAAGTGAACCAGCGGCAACCGGTCGACCGGTTGATACCGCAACACCGCCAAGGCACGGTCGCGACTGTTCATGCGTTCACCAGCGCGGTTGTCGCGGCGGCGGCGCTCCAAGCCAGCGCGAACCCCGGTCCCGTCAACGGCGCACCATCGGGCACGGTGACAAACGGTTTCATGACGTGATTGCCGGCCGCCCGGTAACGTGTCTGCTCGGTCATGTAGTGCAACGCAATGGCGCGGCGCGGACGCGAACTGGTGTTGGCGTGGGAACCGTGCCAGGTCAACGCGTGATGGAAATGGACGTGCCCCTTCTTGACCGGGCAAAGCCGAACCTCAAGGTCGCGCCCCTCGAACTGCTTCGGCATCGCATCGAACGCACTCAGGCCTTGCAGGAAACCGATCTGGTTCCCCCACAGATGCGAGCCGGGCACCATGCTCATGCAACCGTTCTCCGCATCGACATCATCGAGCGCGACCCACGCGGTGATCTGGTGCGGCGCATCCAGAATCGGCCAGTACGGCCAGTCCTGATGCCACATGTTCACCCCGCCCTTACCGGCTGGTTTGAATTGAATCTGGTCATGCCACAACCGCAGCTCGCGCGCCCCGCTCAACTGCGCCGCCGCTGCCGTGATGACCGGGTGACGCACCAACCGCGCGAACGGCTCGCTGACAGCGGAGATGTTGACAATCTGCCAGACCGGCTGCGCCTCGTTGCGCGTGAAATTGTGCAACAACACCGGCTGCGGCACCGGCTCGTTGCGCTGTGCAATCACGCGCTCCAGTTCGGAGCGCAACTCATCGACCTCCGCCTCGTTGAGCACGGGGCCGCCGTTGAGGAACCCTTTTGCCTGATAACCGCGCACCTGTTCTTGCGTAATCATGCCGGCATCGTAGAACCAGCGCCGTCCGTTGCCAATGGACGCGGCGCGTTTCTGATGGACGCCCCGCTCACCGGTCCGCGCCAACCGGGAAGAGCGTGCTCCCGCCAAAGCCAGTGCCAACTCAGATAGTGAACTATTTTGGAACGATCGTTCCAAAATAGTTCACACTCGGTGGCGGGCGGGTTTGCTACGGCACGAACGGGGTCGCGGACGCGCCGGGCTTCGCGAATGGCAGCAGGACATCAGCCGACGCCACCCAGATGACCAGGTAAGGGAGCTTGGCATCCGCTTTCCAGAGCAGGGCGAGGAACGGTTTGTCGAAAGCGATCCGCAACGGAGCGCGCGGTGAAGGCCCCGGCGGCGGGCCGCCGAAACCCACCGCAATTGCCGCAGTGCTCTTCACCTCGGCCCCCGCTTCATCCAAACGGAAATCCACATCCTGATACACTTCCTGCAAGACGTACTCCTTGAAGCCTTCGTTCAGCAGAGGACGCTGACAGATGGCGCTGAAGTTGCGCTCCATACGGAACTGCATCACCGGGATCACCACCTGGTCTCCTTCGGACAGCAAGAGCTGATGATCGCGTTTTGCCTCAGGTTGGAAATGTGGCCGCACCTGCTCGATCGCTGCCCGCAACGTCGCCGGCCGGTCCAGCATCGCCAGAATCACCGATTCGTCCTCAGTCTTCGTCTTCAGTTCCACGACCACATCCCGTTCGCCAGCCAAGCGAAGGACATTGAGCTGAGTTGCGTAGCGGGCCGCCAAGTGCGGTGGCGCGCCAAAGAACTGCACATCCTGCTCGCCTGTCGCGCCACGAAACTTCAGCGGCAGAGCCGTCGGACGGACAAACTGCTGCGGGAAACGCAATCGCTGCTGCAAATGTGCATAAACGATGGCCACCGTCTCTTGGTTTCCGACATTCCTGATGGCTGGTGCCTCGGCGCCGAATTTGTCAGTCAGTGCGCGCTGAATTCTGGCTTGGATCCCATCGCGCACCCAACCAGCCATCGCCACAAAAACGTTGGATGGGATCGTCTCGCGAAGAGACTCGCTTTTGTTGAACTGCGCCACCAGCGGCGGATCGCCTTCCATTTGAACGGGCCCGCCGACGAGTTTCTTCAATTCATCCCAAGCCACTTGGAGCGTCGGGCAATACACCACGCTGTTGGTGCCGGTCAGTTCCTGATCCAGCGTCGGCGCCAGTTGCGGCGCGGCATTCAACGACAGCGTAAGCCCTGCCGTTATCCACAATAATCCCAGCCAAAGACGCAATCGCATCGTGTCCCCTTGCCTGTGGCCCCAAAGCTAGCACGCCACACGCCGATTTGGCCAGAGTTTGCCACCCCATGCCGCCGTCCCGCTCACCGGTCCACGCGAACCTTACCGGCCAGCCGGGCCTCCCGGTATTGCGTCGGTGCCAGGCCGTCCACCTGGCGAAACACGCGGGAGAAATGATACGGGTCGGCAAAGCCGCACTGGCCGGCGATCTGTTTGATGGACAACTGCGGGTCAGCCAGCAGTTCGCGGGCGTGGGCAATGCGTTGGCGGCGCTGGTATTCGACGGGCGGAAACCCGGTCCATTCGCGGAACAGGCGGTTGAAATGACTGACGCTGAGACCGACGGCGCGCGCCAAGGCAGCCGGTCGGCAGGACGGCGCGGCGGGATTGGCCAGCAGTTGCACGGCCTGCTCCATGCGCAAGCGGTCACGGACCGAGCCGTCACCGACGGGTTCCTGGTACCGACGCAGCAGGCCGCTGAGCACATTCAGAAGCGCGGCGGTAGCCTCCAGTTGTCCCAATGGCTGACCAGTGGCGCGGGCCTGAACGCCCCGTAACAGCTCCTGTTCGAGCTGATGGTGCGCCAGCAAACGGAGTTGCCGCGGCAACTGCAGGCCGCCCGGCAGACGCACCTCGTAAGCGGAACGCTCCGACAAGGCCGCGGCCGGCACCAAGCCGGGTGCCCAGTCAAAATGCACCGCCAGATGGGTGACGGGCGTACCGGGGTCGGTGTCGATGCCATGCGGCGTGAACGGCGGCACACAAAACAAATCGTGTGGCCCAAAACGCAGTTCTTCGGTCCCGAAGCGGAAGCGACCGGTGCCTGCGAGGAACAGCACCAGCTCGTAATCCAAGATGATCCGCTCGTGGATATGCAGCTGACCGGTCTGGCGATGGGCGATGCGGATGATGGGGTGGACCTGCTCCAACGCCAGTGAATACACCCGGCGTGGCAGCAGCCGACCAAACGGGCGGCCACGCTGGATTTGGGAAGACAGGTCCTCGGCCATGGCAATGGCAGCGGAGACTAGCAGTTCAGGCGGCCCGCATCAATGCGGACGGCCACTTGTTCTGACGTGGCGAATTGAATCAAAAGAATGTTACCCGCCCGCTAATCACTGAACCGGACGCCGCGCGGGCTCGGTCTTGCCGGTAACCGTGAACCCCAACATGCCGAAGTTTGGGTCCACGCCCTTGCCGCTGACCACGACCGACCACGTCAGCACGGCTTCGCTGTCGGGCAGCTTCGCGCTGAACTTCACAAGCTGACCTGTGCCGGCTGGCTCGACGGACGCCGTGAATGATTCTGACGTCAGCGATGCATAGCGGGCGCCTCCCGGCAATGAACTACCGCTGTCCTTCTCCGCTTGGATTTGCCGGGCGAGTTTCTGGGCCAGCGCTTGCCGGGCAGTCGCCACGATTTTTTCCTTGTCCGCCTTGGTGGATGGCGCCGCCGCGGGGTCCATCATCTTGAACGCGGCTGGCTTGGGGGTGATCGTGACTTCGCCAATCTCAATGGTCAGGACCAACTCATAGTCGCCCGCCGGCAAGTGCGGTGCCGTTTTCCAAGGAGCGCCGTCGGCCTGGCCTTGGGAAAACCAGCCGTACGGGGAATAGACCAGCGGCAGCGTGGCGCCGGGCTTGATGGTTTCCTGCCAGCTGCGAGCCGGCGCGCCCGGCTGCGGGAGCGCGGGGTTCTGCCACAAGCGCCAGGTCTCTCCGGTCGTGGTGTTGCGGAAGCTGGCCGTGTATTTTGCCAGCTCTTGGCTGCCAAGAAAGTCATGAACCTCAAGCCGCACCTCTTGCGCGGAGCGGTTCACGATCGACACCACAGAATGCAGACGTTCGTTGGTCTGGAATTGCGTTTTCCCCGGCTTCACCGTTGCCGTCAAGGTTTCCTCCCGGTCCGGCCCAGCGGGGGCCTTGCTTGCCGCCCGGCAACATCACAACAGTGTTCGTGTTCAATGCCACCGGCCGCATGATGCCGCTGGGTCCGCGCAGCACATGGAGCGTGAGTTCGCCTGGCTCGATCTTGACGATGCGCCCCCGGCTGATGCGGGTAACGGCTGCCGGTTCGGTCGCGTTCGGTGCGGCCGCTGGCGTGGTCGGCGCCGGCTGAACTTTCTCGGCGATGACGACGCTGGTGCCAGCAACGACAGCGCAGGTGGCGGTGATCAGAACGGCGGCTTTGAGTTTGGCGATAGACATGGCGTGGAGTGCTCCTTTCGCGAGCATGAGGGTTGCGGTTGGCGTTGTTCCCCGCGCTGGTGCATGACAAGCGTACCGGGTGGCCTTATCAGGGCGCCGTCCCGATTTCGAGGAACTCGATGTGCGCGCCGTCTTTGGTATAGGCGAGCTGGCCTTTGGGTGACATGGCGATGGGCCAGTAATACTCGGCGGTGCAAACGGTCTGCAACTCCTTGCCGGTGGCCACGTCCCAGATGCGGACGGTGTAGTTCTGCTTGGGGGGTGGCGCTGTTCCCGTGCTGGTGTTGGTGACGAGACGTTTGCCGTCCGGGGAGATCACGGCGTCGTGACAGGCCTCCTTGACCGGCACCGTCGCGAGCCGCTGGCCGGCAGCGAAGTCCCAGATATGAACGCCCTTGGCATCGGCGATCACCAAATGGCTGCTCCCCGAGATGGCATGGAACGTGAACTTCGCCGAACCGGTCTCGAATGCGCGCTGCAACTTGCCGTCGGCCCCATTCCAGAAGCTGATCTTGCCGTCTTTGGCCGTGATAATCTGCTTGTCACTGACCTGCAACACTTCGCTGCCCTCGAACTGCCGGACGCGCTTCGGTTCATTCGTACCGGTCAGGTCGTAGATGCTGTCATCGGCCCACATCCGCGTGCCATCGGTGGACAACCCGCACGAACTCGGCTGCATCGGGAACGTGTTGAGGTATTTGCCGTTCTGCAGATCGAGCAGGCTGATGGCGCCCGGACAGCCACTCACCAGCAGGCGTTTGCCATCGCCGGAAATCTTCACCTGCGTCTCGTAAACCTTGGCCTCCAACACATGTGTCGGCAACCGGTCGGGACAACCGTCGTCGAAAACCTTCACCACGCCTTTGTCGCAGCCGACGACCAACCGTTCGTTGTTCGGCGAAAACACCAGTGACCGAATACAGTTATTGGTGCCAACATCAACGGATCGCGACCACGGGCGCGCGGGGTCGGCAGCGTTGGCCGTGGCAGCGAGAACAACGGCGATCAAACTGAGGGCGATCTTCTTCATTTTGTCTCCTTGTGGTTCGTGCTGCCGGCATCGGCAGCCGTCAGTTTCTCCAGCAGGTTTTCAATCATCGGGTGGCTCTCGAATGTGTCCAGCGTCACTGCGACCACGCGGTCTGGCAACACCAGCGCGGCGTAGTCCTTGCCATCCATCAGCGCAACCATGTCCGTCAACAAGCGTTCGACATCCGCCGGGGTGACGCCCTTTGGCAAACGCAGCGGATGACTCCGGACGACGGCGCCCCAAGTGGGCCAGTCTTCGCGTTTGGTCGCTGGCGCCGGCTCAATCACGGCGGCTCCTTCGCGCACCGCCAGCCGTCCGCCGATGCTGCGGGCATAGCCTTCCAGACATCTGCGGAGTGTGATGTCTTTGCCGCTGATGGTGCCCGAAGGTTTCTCATTCAAGCTCGAATGAATCGGGACCGACAGTGCCTGTTGATTCTTGCGGTAGGACAGAATCTTCTCCACCGAATCCAGGATCACCACCGACCCCAAGTCTTCATCCAGCAACTCCTCCAACTTGAGGCGGTCGGTCGTCAAACTGTAGGACGGGCGTTGGTCGGCCGGGATGGTCAACGGCACCGGCCATAGAATCTGGGTCGGCTTCGTTTCCACAAACCCGTCGCAATCGTAACCACCGAGCGCCGTGAGCAATTCAGTGATCGCCGCGCGCTGAGAAGCGTAACCATAGAACAGGAGTTTCCCCTGCACGACCGACGAACAGCCGAGAATACTGTGCACGCGTTGTTCGGGGTCGTGCCGCAAGCACGCATTGAGGAAGCCGCGCACCTTGACCGGGTCGAGCGTCTCCCAGCCCCGGGGCAAGGGATGGGTGCTGACTTCCCACGTCAGCCGGCAGAACCCATCCTCGCTCACCACATGAAAGGGCGGCGCATTCGTGCCCGCCGACACAGCGCCGACCATCAACACCGCCACCAACAGACTTGTAATCGTCTTCATTTTTTCTCCTTCGGGTCACTAACCGGTTTGATGAGGATCTTCTTCCACTGGCCGTCCGCTTGACGTTCCCAATGTTCCTCGGTGTGCGTCACTTGCTCGACGGTCCTGCGTTTGCCATTCTCATCAACGGCGTCGGCAGCGGTGCGGTCCGCGACAATCACCACGACGATGTCACCGCGCCACGTGATCTGCTCGATGGTCTTGGTGAGCGTCAAATCGGGCCCGGGTGCTTCGGGTGCGGGGCGGGGATCGTACGGGCGCTGCGGCTTGTAGTTCCAGTGGCGGGGCAGTTCCAGCACCCGGGTGGGCAACGCGAGTTTGGCCTCCGCGTCGTAAAGCGGCTGCAGGACCGACCGGATCTGCTCGGTGACCTTGGCCCGATGAGCCGCCACCAGTTTCAGTGTTGTCAACGTGCCGCCGCTAGCCAACACCGTGGCCGCCACCACGATCAACGCCGTCAGTTTCACCTTGGCCAACCAGAGCATGTGCAACGCGCCCTGCGTCATCGCCGCCGCACCGGCCGAAACCACGCTGGCCGCCGTGCCGGTCGCTGCGGCCGCCTTGGCCGTGACCGCCGCGAATGTGGCCGGCACCGCCGCCGCCTGCGTTTCGCCGGCCAAGTCCGTCAACACCACGCCGACCGACGCCACGCCGATGCCGCGCCGGACCAGTTTCTGCCGCAGGAGTTCCCGGG
>JBFZFE010000355.1:0-2928 GCA_041306525.1 Verrucomicrobiota bacterium
GGCATGGACCGCGAAGTACATCTTCACCCGCGCGTATGTGGCTCCTGCCCCCTACTTCGCCAACTCCACCTATGACAACGGCCAGTTGCTGGCGACCACCAATCCCGACCTGGAACCCGAAACTTCGACAACCCACGAACTGGCCCTGACCTACTGCCGCAAGAATTTCACGGCGGGCGCCAGCGCTTATTACGGCGAACAGGAAGACCTGATCCTGATTTCCGACCGCGCCGACGCACAAAACGTCCTTGGCACCGTCTGGGTTGGACCAAGCGCCAATGACCTGCGCACACTGGTGCGCTCCAGCAACGGCGGCGAAAGCAAGCGTTACGGATTCGATCTCTACGCGCACGGCCGCTGGGGCCGGGTGAGCCCGTGGGCTTCGTATTCCTTTGTGGATTTCGAGGAGAAAAACATGGGCCTGACGACCGGGCTGCCCGGCATTTCGCACCACAACGGCCGCGCCGGGCTGACCTGGGCGGCCATGCCGAAGCTGTTCCTCACCCCGAGTCTGGCGATCCGTTCGCGACCGCAGAACGTTCGCGGCGGCGCCCTCGCCAAGCAGCTGGACCTGCCTTGGGATGTGAACCTGCATGTCCTCTACCAAGCAACGAAGTTCCTGGATGTGTACGTGACGGTGCGCAACGCGTTTGACCACCACTACGCGTTGGGCGGCATCACCGGCGATGCCATCCCGCAGGAGACCTTCAGCGTGGTTGGAGGCCTGCGATGCAGTTTCTAGGTCGCCGCTGGCATTGGCCGGCAGGCTTGCTCACGGCCCTGCTGGCCCTGGGCACGTGGACCGTCGCCGAAGTGCGGCCCGCGCGGCCGGTCTTCAGCGAGTACCAGATCAAGGCGGTCTTCCTGTTCAACTTTGCCCAATTCATCGAATGGCCCGCCTCGGCCTTTGCCGAGGCCAGCTCGCCGCTCGTCATCGGCGTGCTCGGGGATGACCCGTTTGGCGAGGCGCTCGAACAGGCCGTAGCCGGTGAGAAGATCGCCAATCGCCCGCTGGTGATCCGCCGCAGCCAGAAGCTGCATGATTTGCAGTCCTGCCACATGATCTTCGTCGCCCGCTCGGAAAACGAGCGACTCGGCTCGATCCTGAAGGAACTGCGGGGCACGGGTGTTTTGAGCGTCGGCGAAACCGAGGTGTTTGCGCGGGCCGGTGGGATCATTGCGTTTCTGATGGAAGGTAACAAGGTGCGGTTCGCCATCAACCCGGAAGCTGCCGCCCATGAACGGTTGCGTGTCAGCGCCAAGTTGTTGAAGCTGGCCCGGATCGTGGCCGATGGCGTGATTCTGGAGGACCCTTGAGCATGCGGAGCCTGCGCGACCTGTCGATCCGCAGCAAACTGATCGCTGTCATTCTGTTGACCAGCGCCACTGGCATGCTCGTGGTCGGCTTGTCGTTGTTGACCTACGACTGGTTCGCCCTGCGCCGCTCGATCCAGCACAGCGTCATCGCGCTGACGGACGTGCTGGCCAACACCAGCACAGCGGCCCTGACCTTCCGCGTCCCCGAAACGGCCGCCGAAGTTCTGCGGGCTCTGGAGGCGCATCCGCAGGTCAACGCCGCGGCACTATACGACCAGGAAGGCGAAGTCTTCGCCGGGTACAACCGCCACAAAGCACTCGACGATGTTCCCGAGCGGGCCGGTGCCGATGGCTGGCAGATCAAGGGTGACCGGCTGCAGGTGTTTCGGCCGGTCCTATTAAATGGCAAACGCCTCGGCACCATCTTCGTCGAACGCTCCCTGTCGGAACGTCGCATGCAGCTGCAGCTCTATGGCATCGTCACCGGCCTGGTGCTGATCATCGCCCTGGCGGTGGTCGCGCTGTTGTCGGCCAACCTGCAACGCTTCATCACCCGGCCCATCCTGTCACTGGCCAGCACCGCCAAGTCGGTCTCCGAGCAGCGCGACTACTCGCTGCGCGCCGAGAAATTCAGCAACGACGAGCTCGGCGGCCTGACCGACACCTTCAACCAGATGCTCGGGGCCATCCAGGCGCGCGATGCCACGCTGCATCACGCTTACGACACCGTCCTGCGCGAGGTCACCGAACGCAAACGCGCCCAAGACGCGTTGCGGCTCGACGAATCGCGCCTGGAGACGCTTGTCCGCCTGAACCAGATGACCGAGGCGCCGTTGGGCGAGTTGACGGAGTTCGCACTGGCCGAGGCGGTGAAACTGACGCACAGCCGGTCCGGGTTCATCGCCTTCCTGAGCCAGGACAACACAACCGCGGCGATGCACATCTGGCCCGCCCCGCCGGTGCCGCCGCCGTTGTCGCAGCCGGTCAACAGCGTGGCGCCCTGGCGGAAGGTCATCCAGCAACGCGCGCCGCTGGTGGTCAACGCCGGTGAGCCGGTGACCTTGCCCCCCGAGACCCCGGCCTCCGCACTGCCGGTGAGCCGGTATGTTTGCGTGCCCGTGTTCGACGGCGACCGCATCGTGGCGCTCGCGGGCGTGGACAACAAACCCGACGCCTACGACGACGCCGACGTGCGCCAGCTGGCGTTGTTGATGCAGGGCATGTGGCGCTTGATTCAACGCCGGCGCACCGAGGAGGAAATTCGTCGGCACCGCGACCATTTGGAAGACTTGGTGGCCGAGCGCACGGCGGAGTTGAAGCAGATCAACGAACGCCTGATCCGTGAGGTGGAGACCCGCAAACGTGCGGAGGAGATGCTGGTCCAGCAGGCGCAGGAGCTTCAACGCCAAGCCGAACTGCTGCAATTGACCCACGATGCCATTCTCGTGCGCAGCCTGGAAGACCGCATCTTCTTCTGGAACCGCGGCGCAGAGGAGTTGTTCGGCTGGAAACAAGCGGAGGCGTTGGGCAAAGAGGCCCGCGAGCTGTTGCGCACACAGTTCCCGGCGCCACGCGAGCAGACCGTGCAGAAGCTGATGGAAAGCGGTCGCT
>JBFZFE010000356.1:0-3125 GCA_041306525.1 Verrucomicrobiota bacterium
TGTTGCGGTCATCGTCGGGGGTCTTCGGTGGTGTGTTGGTCATGTGAAGGTCCAGTTCTGGCTTGCGGTGGTAACAGCGCCTCCGGTGATGACGACGACCGGCAGCGTGCCGGCGGTTGCCCGCTTGGGTGCACTCGCGGTGAGCGATGTGCTCGATACGAACGTGGTCGGATACGCAATACCGTTCACCCAGATCACGCTCTGCTTGGTGAAGTTGGTCCCGGTCGCCGTCACGGTTGCGTTGCCGGTGCCCGACGCGGTCGAGGGGCCGGCAGTCGTAAGCGTCGGGTTGGTTGCCGGCGACAGCGACGAGGCGTGCTGTCCGTTCGGCGAGCTGGTGTAATTGCCCAGGACGCTGACCTGTTGCGTCGGGCACTCCGCGCGCGAGCCTGGAGCGGTCACCACCACCTCAGTGCCCCTTGCTTCGCTCTCGACGCTGGTGCTCGCCGGGACGGCACCATCGGCAGCGCCGGGGTACGACCCTTCCGTGCCGCCCGCCGTCGCGCCGCTGCCGCCAGCGAGCGACGGCTGCGCGGAGGTGATCTGCGTCAACGCGCCGGCCGTGCCGTCATCGTAGTAGGGCGGCGGAAAATCCTTCGGATTGACCGACGACCAGTTCTTCGGATCGTTGTAGGTGTCCTTGGTGTAGTTGGGCGGGTTCGGCGGCGTCGCGCCGGTAAAGCCCATGTTTGTGGGCGGTGTCGGGTTCGGTGGCGTGACGGTCAGTGCGCTTTGGACCATTGTCTTCTCCTGTTGCCTCAAGTAATGTGATTGGTATGGACGCCTACGGGAAGAAACTCGCTCTCTGCAGCATCATGGGCAAGGTGCACGCCCTTGCCGAAACCGCTTGGCCGCGTGACGGACGCGGCGTATCGGCCATGCCAATAGCCGCTGAACGCGCGATCATCGACATACAGGAAGCCGCCGCCAAGGCGCTCGGCCTGCCGGAAGATCTTGACCTGATGACCGGCGATCCGGTGACCGATCTCACCTAACGCTCCTCTCGCAGCTTCATGATGTTGTCGAGCCACTCGTCATCGAAGTACTGCGATGTCGGCACGCCCTCATGCGGCTTTTGCAGGTGATACGCGGGCGTGGACGCGACCTTCTTGCCCAACGCCTTGTTCGCCGCATTGTATTGCGCGAGGCCCTGGGCGATGTCAGGCGCGGCGGCTTCGAACGGCACCAGCTCGGCCAGTTGTCCCATGTACTGACCGGCAACGCCCTTCGGGTAGCTCGGGTGCGTCGTTTCGAGCAACCCCTGCCCCGGCATGTAGCGCGAGATTGCCATGCCGGCGGTGTTGCGCGGCAGCTCGATCAAAGCCGGCTCTGACGTGGCGTGCCGCACCGCGGCAACATCGGGGAAGCCCTTTGCCTGCCACTCCGCCAGCGCCATGCGATCGGCCATCAATGCCTTGGTCGTCATGCCGCCCTTCAGGTTATTGATGTAGTCCGGGAAATTCTTGCTCTTGATGCTGACCCAGTCGGGCACATGCTCCCGCATCATGTCGTTAAACGCCGTCACGTCGTCGCGCTTGATCTTCGCCGTCTGCACCAGTTGCGACAGTGGGTCGGCAACGTGATGCGACGCATCGATGCCCTGCGGGGACATCGTCATCGGCATGATGTAGACGGGCTTGCCGGTTTCCGCCAAAGCCGCCGCCTGATTGTCCAGCCTGCGCGAGATGGCTTGCTCGGACGCCGCCGCCATGCCGGGATTGGCTTCCGGGAAACCGACGCCGCCATGCAACCGCACCGGACGCGCCAGCTTCTGGTCATCGACGTGCGTCAATGTCTTGTTCGCCGCCGACAAATCCCACGGCGTGAACACGCCGTAGCCGCCCAGCAATTGCTCGGGATGGACGAAGGTCGGAACAGGCGCGCGCACGTCGGTGTACTGGTGCGCCATTTCATCGAGCGGCTTTCGAAGCATTGTTTTTGAAATCGCCGACCACAGGCGCGGATCGCGCACGCCCGCCTCGGCCTCGCTCGGCTCGAACATGGCACCGAGAGCCAGTGCGCCTGCCTTGAGAGCCTTGCCGCCGATTGGACCGCCGGCAATCGTCAGCCCGACATCGAGCGGCGACTGCGGGATAACAAGATCAGCGATCAGCTTGTCGGCCGCAGCCGCTTGCTCAAAATCGATATCACGCAGTGATGCCGGAAGTTTGGCGCGCCAGGGCGCTTCCTCGGCCGCGCGCTTCTCGCGTTCGGTGGCGGCGCGAATGTCGGCGGCACGTTGACGGTCGAATGGAGCATAGCCTTCAGGTGTCGGATCGTATTGCTCCGTCGCGGCGAGCCCGCCCAGGCGATAGGCTTCGGCAGGCTTCATCGCGGGATCGAGCGGCGACCAGCGACCGGCGAACGACGTGTCCTCGTCGCGATGGCCGGGCGGCAGCATCCAGTCGGTTTCGCGGTTCATTGCTGCGCTCCGTACTGGTCCTGCGCAGCGAGCGCGCCCATCGGTTGCCAGCGATCAGCGAACGTCGATGGCTCGGCCTGGGCGCGCGGCGCACCACCAGCAAAAGCAATAGGTGCGCTACCGATGATGCCGTATTTCAGCAGATCATTGAGGTGCGAAGTGCTGTAGCCATGTGTGAGTCCGAGATCACGCGACTGTTCGACCACATCCTCCGCAATATCACGCGGCATCGTGGCAAAATGCTTGCGCCAAATGTCCTTCGCGTCGGGGCTTAGGCTTACCGGACTGGGCACCAGGGTTTGACCCTGGCGCGCCGCCTGCTGCGATGCGGCTTCGTAGAGTGCTCTGCCGACACCCTGCCCGCGAAACTCTGGCTGAACCTTGACCCCCACAATAAACGGCGGTTCGGTCGTGGAGAGATAAAGGCCACCGACGTTACGGTCGCCCTTCATGGCCGCAATGCTACCGGGGCTTTCCTGTTCGATACGGAAGCCCTTCGTCAACGCCTTTGCTATGGCATCGCGCCAGCTCATCGCCCGACTCCGAAGAACCACACCGCGACCGCGCACACCACCGCAATGGCGAGCGCGATGTACATCACGGTGTGATCAGAGCGCACCTAAAACCCCCGCGGTTGCTGGGTCATCTTGTACTGCTGCATCGCGGCCCGCTCGGCGGCGCGTGCCGCCATGTCGTTCTGCTT
>JBFZFE010000357.1:0-3337 GCA_041306525.1 Verrucomicrobiota bacterium
AGCGCGGCGGCGAGCGAGAACTCACTCATCGGCAACGCATGGAAATAGGGCACATCGCAAAGTTTGCCGACGCTGTGACCGCCGATGTACTGGGTGATGCCGACGCGGGCGGGATATTTGCCGGTCAGGACGCTGGCGCGCGTCGGCGAGCAGACCGGACAAGATGCATAGCCGTCGGTGAAGCGCATCCCCTGCGCGGAGAGACGGTCGAGGTTCGGCGTTTCGTAGAACGAACTCCCGTAACACTGGAGGTCGCCCACCCGAGGTCGTCAATCAGGATGAAAACAATATTGGGTTGGGCGGAACGTTGGCGCATGGCGCTTGTGATAGCGTTCCCGTCGCCACGACGTCAACACCGCTACTTCAAGGCGCGGATGATGTTGGAGGAAGACATGAAGATCAAATGGCTCGGTGTGCTTAGTTTGGCCGTTGGCTTGGCGTTGGCCGGCTGCGGCGGACAACCCTCGGCGGGCGGCAAGAAACTGCGTGACTGGCTTGAGGTGATCAAGAAAAGCAACGACGCCGGTGAACTGAAGCAGGCCGCTGACGCGCTGACGCAGATGGGACCCGCGGCGGAACCGGCCAGCTACGAACTGGTGCGGCTGCTCTCGGACCGGCAATGGTTCGGACATTACCGGAGCTTGAACCCGACACAGGTCGAAGACGTTTTCACCTCGTTCGCCCAAACCATCCGCGCGATCGGACCGGCTGTGGTGCCGGTCATCCTGCAGTCGCTCGAACACGAACGGCCCATCTCACGCGACGTGATTCTGGCGCTCAGTTCGACGGCCGTCCCGGAGTTGGCCAAGGGGTTGGTGCATCAGGAACCGAAAGTGCGCAGTGCGGTGGCCCAATTGCTGGCCGAGCGCGGCCGCGAAGCCACCGGCACCGCGCCGTTGTTGATCAAGGCGTTGGCTGACGGTGACGCCACGGTCCGGCGCGCGGCGGCGAAGACGCTGGGTTTTGTCGCGACCGACAAGAGCGAAGCGGCGACGGCGTTGTTGCCGTTGCTCGATGACAAAACGATCTGGGTGCGGGTGGCGGCCATCGAAGGTTTGCAGGCGCTGGCATCCACGGCCGAGCCGGTCGTGTCGGCGTTGACCGGCAAGCTCAACGACGAGGATCCCGTCGTGCGCGGCGCGGCAGCCAGCGGGCTGGCGTCGTTCGGCAAAGCAGCCGGCCCGGCCGTGCCGGTGTTGGTGGGGCTGCTGGATGACAAGGTCAAAGACGTTCAGCGCAAAGCGATCACGGCGCTCGGGCAGATCACGCCGTTGCAGCCGGTCGCGGCGCGGGCGTTGGTGACGCGGCTGGAATCGGAGGACATTGAGATCGGTCCCGCGGCGATCAACGCGCTGGCCGGCATGGGAGCCGAAGCGGCCCCGGCGATACCGTTCCTGCTGGAACAGATGAAACGGCGCGGATTCCGGCAGAGCCCGGCTTTTGCGAAAGTGCTGAGCAGCATCGGTGCGCCCGCGGTGCCGGCATCGATCGAACTGCTGCGTTACCGGGTGACGGCGACGGAGGCGGTCTTCGAGACCAATCCCGATGAAGGCTGGACGGCGCGCGCCACCGCCGCGGACGCGCTGGCCGCGATGGGGACGGCAGCCAAGGAAGCGGCGCCGGTATTGAAGGAAGTGGCGGAGACTGACCGCAACGCGTTTGTGGTCAAGGCGGCGAAGGCGGCGTTGAAACAAATCGAGGCGCGTTAGTTTTCCGGCGGCGTGGCGGCAATGGCCGCCTGGATATGCGGGGCGAAGATGTCGTCCTTCAGCAGGTCGGTCTGTTCACCGTCACCGACTTCGGTAAGGCCTTTGCCGCGGCTGACGCGGCGTTTCTCCAGGATCTGGCCCGTTGCGCCATCGAGCCGCCAACCGGCGGGACCGCGCACGAACCGATAAACCACGAGCCGGTCGGTTTCCCCGGCGGGAGAGCGTTCGGTTTGGCGGAGCTTGAGCTGGCCCCGGTAGGGCTCGCCGGGGGCGGCGGGTTTCTGGAAAACGTACTCAGGTTTGGGCGCAATCTTGATGGTCAGATCCACAGGCGAGGTGGCGGGATCGAAGTATCGTTTCTGAAGCCGCAAGCTGAAGTTCTCGCCGTAACGCTGAAACGCGTCGCTGATCTCCTGTTCATTGACGCCGCCGCAGCCCGCCAACAGGAGAATGATGACACTGAGAATTCGCCGGGTTTGTTGCATGCGCGAACAAACACCGCAACCCGTCGCAGGTAGTGGTGTTCGAGAATCGGACGCGAGTTTCGCGGGCGAGTTTTCAATGCAGGCAAAAGCAAATGGAGGAGTGGTTCGCATGAGCAGCAAGCAATCGGGCATTTTTTGGAAGACCAGTCTGGCCGTCGCCAGCATCGCGCTGATCAGCACCAGCAGCGCGTGGGCCCAGTCAGCCGTCGCCCCCGCCGGCAACTCCTGGATGAACTGGCGGTATTTGTGGGACCTCTGGCAAAAGGGCGGCAGCACGATGTGGTTTCTGCTGGCGTTGTCGATCGCGGGCGTGACCTTCACCTTGGAGCGCTTGGTCCGGTTGCGGCGCAGCCGGATTCTGCCGAGCGGGTTCGCCACCAAGGCCGATGTGCTCTGGCGGGAGGGAAAAATCGCCGACCTCAAGCAATTCTGCAGTGCCAACAACAGTGCGTTGGCCGAGATGGTGGGCTACATCGTCAGGCATCGCAAGCGTTCGGTGTCGGACATTTCCAGCGGGGTGGGCGAGGTCGCGGTGCGCGAGTTGCGGCCGCATTTCCGCCGCAATTATCCGTTGATGATCGTCGCCACGCTGGCGCCATTGTTTGGGTTGTTCGGGACGGTCGTGGGCATGATGGAAGCCTTCGAGACCTTTCGTCTGCTCGGCGAACATGGCGATCCGTCCATCTTCGCCGGTTCAATCGCCAAGGCGTTGATGACCACGATCGTGGGCTTGGCGGTGGCGATGCCCTCCTTGGCGGCGTACCATTTCTTCAAGACCCGCACCAACAAGTTTGCGGATGAACTGGAAGAAGCGGCCAGCGATTTGATCGATGAATGGCTGGTCGAGGAAGACAAGGAGTAGGAGGCGCCCATGCTCATTCGACGCGACGAAGAAGAAGAGGTGGAAGTGCAGCTGACCTCCTTCATGGACATATCGTTCCTGCTGCTGATTTTCTTTATTGTGACGGCCAGCCTGCGCAAGCCGCACAAGGAACTGCAGATCGATCTGCCCAACGCCGCCTACTCCAAGATCGCCAAGGCGCCGAAGAAGGAACTCATCATCACCATCGACCGGGAAGGCAAGGTGTTCCTCGGCAATGACGCGATTCTGTCGGACCAGGAACTGACCAAACGCCTGCAATA
>JBFZFE010000358.1:0-3564 GCA_041306525.1 Verrucomicrobiota bacterium
CTGGATCGAGTTGAGCCTGGGCGCCACGCGCGCCAAGACCGTGGCCCCGCTTACCGTCCAGATTCTCCGCCTGCTGCAAAGCAACGCCGGTCGGCTCGCTTTCGACGATTCGACGCCGCCCGCGCAGATCCAGGAACATTTCGGGGTGAGCAAGAATGCTTTCAAACAGGCACTGGCCACGCTTTACCGGCAACGGCGCATCTGTTTCACTAAACCCGGCATCGCCTTGGTCAAGCATACCGGCGGAGGACGCCGATGAAATGGGAACGCAAGCTCGCCGAGACCACGCTCGCCGATGGCGCGCGGCTGACGCTGCATGAGCATGACGGCACGTATGCGATCCGCTTCAACGGGCAAACGTTGATGAACTCCGCGCAGTCCGCCTCCGAGCTTCTCCTGGGCGAACTCGCCGTCGCGGGCCTGAAGCACAATCCCGCGCCGCGCATCCTGGTTGGCGGTTTTGGCCTGGGCTTCAGCCTGGCCAGCGTGCTCGCCAAGAGCGGACGCGACGCCACGGTTCACGTCGCGGAACTGATCCCGGCCGTGGTGCAGTGGAACCGCGAGTTTCTCACCGCCTTGAATGGCAATCTCGTGACCGACCCGCGCGTGACGATTTTGCAGGAGGATGTGTGGAACACTCTTTCCCACAGCGTCAGCAAACGCTACGACGCCATCCTGCTGGATATCGACAACGGCCCGACCGCCATGGTTCAACAACCCAATGCCCGTCTCTACGGGCGCAAGGGCGTTGATCGCCTGCTGACCGCGCTCCAGCCTGGTGGCCGGGCAGCGATTTGGTCGGCCGGTCGCGACGATGCGTTTGCAGATCGCCTGATGGCGGCCGGTTTTCGCGTGGAAGCTGTCCCTGCCAAGCTCTACCCGCAAGCCAAACGCTGCGGCTGCACGATCTATCTTGCCGACAAGCCGCGCCACAGATCGGCAACCGCTTAACCGGCCTGTTTGGGCGGGGCTTTTGGTTTCTCAGCCTTGGGCTTGGATTGCTTTTGCCGGTAAGGCGAAGGCGTGGGAGTGAGTTCGACATCGATCTGGTAATACTCACCGGCCCGGCGGTATTCGACGGCAACCTTGTCCCCGACCTTGTGCTTGGCGAGGACGTCGAGCAGGTCAATGCTGCTGACGACGCGGGTGCCGGCCACGCGCGTGATCAGATCCTTTGCCTTGAGACCCGACTTGTCCGCGGCACTGTTGGGAAGAAGACGAGTGATGAGCAGGCCTTCGGCGCTGGGTTGTAGCGCGAGACCAAGGTTGGGATCCCCCTCCTTGAGTTGCAGGGGAACGGTGGTCAGCGTCTTCATCCAAGCAACCCAGTCACTCTCGATTTCCGGCAGCTTCTTGCCGAACGTGGTTTCCCACGCCGCCACGCCGTTGGTGTCGCTGTTGTAGCCTGTCACGTAATGTTGGTACCAGCTGCTGAGTTTTCCCTGTTCGTGGAGATAGAACATCATGTAGCGGGCCTGGGCGTAGTTGTAGTTGGGCCAGCGCATGAAGTCGGCCTGCTTCTGGGCCATGAACTTCTCAAATGGCTGCTGCCGGTTCACGCGAATCCGATTGAAGATGTAATTGAGCCGGTAATTGTGACGCGGCACGGCACGGCCGTCCTCAATTTCCGAATCCTCGTACAACGTCCCGAGCCCCTCGGTGAGCCAGATGGGGTGTTTTTGGTCGCGGCCCCGCTGGTCGCCATGGTGCAGGGCATGGGTGAATTCATGTATCATCTCGTCGCCAACCCCGCGCGAGATGAGCGCGGCCTGCTGGTCGTTGTACAACCCGGCGATCATCCCACCGGACCAGGTCTTGGGCACGACGACCGTGACGTAGCGTTCGGGCTTGTGCCGGAACAGCTCTTGGCTGAGCGCCTTGGCGTAGGATTCCAGTGTTTCCCGCAGTTCATCCAAGGTGCGTTGGTCAACCGTGGTGGCAAAGATGAGCCGGTGTTCGTCATCGATGTAATGGAGGCAGTCCTTGCCGTATTGCTTGGCGAGTTGCTCGTGGATTTTCAAGGCCCGCGCCTTCTGGAGTTCGTCCTTGCGGGCAATCAACTTCTTGTAACCAGGTTCCTTGCGGATGGCGTCGAGATCGGCATCGCGCTCCAAGTGCAGGAAATCCGCCCAGCCCTTTTCGGCGGCCGTTTCGAGGCTCTTGATGGCTTCCTTCTTCTCGCCAAGCCGGCTCTGGGCACAGGCAAGGTTGTACCAATGATCAACGGCGTCGGGTTGGAGCTTGAGCAACTCGAACAGCTTTTCCTTGGCCTCAGCGAACTTCTTGGCGTCGAACGCCTCTTTCACGCCTTTGTAGAGCTCGACGATCTGCTTGCGCTGCTCGGCGGTGAGCTTCACCGCATTGGTCGAGGTTGCGGCGACGTCGTTGGTGAGGCCTTGAGCGCTGCCGATTTCCACCCACGCCAGCAGGACGGTAGCAATGAGGAGTGCACAGAGCGTTTTCATCGTTCGTAAATCGGAAGATACCGGTAATTGAGTGCCAGCGACAGCAGCGCACTGGCTGTCGAGAATGCGCCGCCAAAACTGCCAGTCCCCCAACTCCCGTTGCTCGGGTCCTGGCTGCGCAGCATACGGGTGATGTTGGCGGTGTTCCAAGCCTGCCACGTCGCCTCATCCGCATGGAACGCAGCCTGCGCGACATAATACTCATGGTAATACGGATGCGATCCCTGCTGGGCGATGTTGCTTTGAAAATACTTGGTGGCGTTCTTGTAGAAAGGCGTGTCTTTCTGCCGTCCCAAGCTGAAAACCAGCATCGCGATGCCGGTCCGCGTGGTGTTGGGGCCGTCGCGACCGCTGTAACCGATGCCGCCACTCGAGTCCTGACAGGTCCGGTAATATTTGAGGCCCTTCTCAATGACCTCGTCGGGCACATTGATCCCGGCATTGCGCGCGGCAAAGAGCGCGACCATCTGTGCGCCGGAAACGGTGGTATCCGCGTCGGTGCTGGTCGCCGTGTAACGCCACGCCCCGGTCGGGTTGCGCTTCTGGCACGCAATCAGGAAATCAACCGCTCGTTGCAGGGCGGGGCCGATGGTCGCTTCGTCCACCATCCCGTATGCCTCCGCCAGAGCCAGCGCTGCAAACCCGTGGCTGTACATGCTCATGGACTGAGTCCCAATCTGTCCTGTCTTTGCATCCATCTTGGACACGATGTAACGGATACCCCTTCGGATTGGTTCCTTGTAAGGGCCGACATTCGGGTCATCGCCATGGGCCAACATGGCCATCACGGCGAGCCCGACGACACCGGGCTCCTGACCATACTGATCACCCCAGCTGCCATCTGCTTTCTGGGTGGCGACGAGATACTTCAGACCCTTCAAGTAGGCGTTATCCAACTCAGTCGGAATCGGATCCTTGCCGATCACGACGTTGCGTTGCTGGGCCGACGCGCCCGCTGCCGCGCAAATCGCCACCAAAACTGCCAATTGGATCAGTCGCTTCATTTCTTTTTGTCCACGGCGTTGTAATAACCTTCGAGCGCCTCGCGGAATTCGACCGGCACCGAGGCCATGTCACGCCCACCGGCTTGGTCAACGCG
>JBFZFE010000359.1:0-3704 GCA_041306525.1 Verrucomicrobiota bacterium
GACATCCATGTCGATCTGCGCCTGATGGCGGCCACCAACAAGGATTTACCGGCCGAGGTGGCCGCGGGGCGGTTCCGGCAGGATCTGTTTTACCGGCTGCATGTCTTGGCGGTCGAGTTGCCGGCGTTGTCGGCGCGTCAAGATGACATCGGGGCACTGGCGGGTTTCTTTCTGGGCAGCATCGCGCCCGCGCGCCGGGCGGTGTTGTCGGCCGACGCGCTGGCGCTGCTGAGTGCCTATGCGTGGCCCGGTAATGTGCGGGAGTTGCGGAATGTGCTGGATCACGCGCTGGCGGTCTCGACGGGGCGCACGATCTTGCCGCAACATTTGCCGCGTTCGCTGCGGCCGGCCGCCGCTGCTGCGACGGACGGTTTCGAGTCGGCACTGGCCGGTTGGCTGGATTCCCGGCTGAAAGCGGGGGCGACCTACAAGGAAATCGCCGGTGAGCTTGATGCCGCGGTGCTGCGGCATTTGCTGAACCGGTTCGACCAGAGTCCGACCGCGTTGGCGCGGGCGCTGCGGATGAACCGGGCAACGCTGTTGAAGAAGCGTCGCCAGTCGCGGTTATGATGGCTTGGCAGCGATGTTCGCGTTGTGGCGGCGTTCATCGAGGAGGCGACAGCCTTCGAGCAGGATGGCGACGGGGTTGCCCACGATGCTGATGCGGGGAACGGCCGTCTCGGGGCGAAACGCGAACTGCGCGTAATCCAACTCCATCAACTCATAGAGCGCTGCCGTGCCTTCGCAGGGCTTGGCGGTTTCGGCATGCACGATCTGGCTGTTGTCGACCCAGATCTTGCCGGCCAGCAAACCGTACTGCGTCAGTTCGAGACAACCGCGCTGGCGCTGTTCAACCAGGCTCTGGAGCAGGGCCACCAGGTTGATCGTGCTGAGGTCACCAACGAGATCAGTGGGCAGCGGATGGCTGGCGGTCAGTTGGGTGATGGTTTGGTTGCTGCGCGAGGCGGCGCGTTTCTTGACCCAGGCATCCACATCGGCGCGCGTGCCTTCGAAGACAAAGAAGATGTATTTGCTGATCTGGAAGCTGTCGCCGTGCTTGAGGATCTGGGCTTCGACGCGGCGACCGTTGACGCTGATGCCATTGGAGCTCTTGCGGTCGGTGAGCACGGGCCCTTTTTTGGTGAGCGTCACCCGCGCATGTTCGCGGGACACCAGGCAGTCATCCAGCAGGATGGCGTTGACGGGGGAACGGCCGATGGTGAGCGATGTCTCCATGCGCAGTTCGTGGATTACATCCGCGAAATCGACAAGGAAGAAGGTGTTCATGCGCGTTTCTCGTCGATGCGACGGCAGCCTTCCAGCAGCAGGGCCGTGGGGTTGTCGAGAATGCTGAAGGTCGGCGGGCGACCGTCGCTGCGAAAGACAAACTGGCCTTGCTGGGTTGGCAGCAGTTCGTGGAACGCCGGTTTACCCGTCGTGCCGGTGGCGGTCTCGACGTGGACGATGTTGCCGTTGTTGAACCAGAGCTGGCCGAGGAGTTGACCGGCCTGCTTGAGTTCCAAGCAGCCCTGCCGGCGTTGGTCGACGAAGGACTGGAGCAGGGGAATGAGCTGGAACGCCGCCAAGTCGCCGACCATGTCGGTCGGGCGAATCTGGTTCAGGTTCAGCCCGGTAATGGTCTGGTCGGTCTTCGAGCCGTTGCGACGTTGGAGCCAGTTTTGGGCGTCGGCGCGCGTGCCGGCAATGACGATGAAAACATGCTGGCCAATCTGGATGGCGTCGCCGTTGGTCAGGCCGGTTTCCTTGACGGGGCGGCCGTTGACGAGCGTGCCGTTGGCGCTTTCGCGGTCGGTGAGCGTGGGGCCCTTGGGCCCGGGGGTGAGCCGGCAATGGATGCGCGAGACCAGCCGGTCATCGAGCACGATCTGGTTGATGGCCGCGCGCCCGATGCTGAGTGGTTTGTCACACGGGAGCTCGATGATTTTGTCGTCAGGTGCAATCAGGAAGAAACTATTCATGACGTCTCGGTGGCGCCTTTGTAATCGAACCGGCGGCGCGAGGGAAGCCGGTAATCACGACAAAATCTTTGTGCTGCCTTGTGTGCGTTCGTCGAGGCGTTGGCACCCGGCGATGAGCAGGGCAGTGGGGTTCTCGAAGATGGAGACAAAGGGCGAGCGTGATTCGGGGCTGAAGGTGAATTGTCCCTCCACGATTTCCATCAACTCGAAGAGCGCTTCCTTGCCTTTCATGCCGCGCTCGGTCTCGGCATGCACCATCGAGCCGTTGGCGAAATAGATGTGGCCGAGAACTTGCCGGCCCTGCCGCAGTTCGAGCCCGCCCTCGCGGCGTTGCTCCAGGAGGGCTTGAAGCAGGGGAACCATGTGAAACGCCGCCAGGTCGCCGACCAGGTCCTTCGGTCCTGAACGGCGCACGCGCGCCACGTCGATGGGTTGGGTCTGGTCCATCTTGGTGGAACCGCGGCGGCGCTCGACCCACGCCTGGATTTCGTCATGGGTGCCGAGGAACACGAGGAAAACGTATTTGCCAATCTGGATCACATCGCCGTGGTGCAGCTTGATCTCGGCCCCGGTATGGCCATTGACGAAGGTCCCGTTGGTGCTGCCGCAGTCGGTCAGGATGGGACCGTTCTCGCCGGGCGCAATCAAGGCGTGCATGCGCGACACGCAACAGTCATCCAGCGAAATCTGGTTGATGAGCGCGCGCCCGATGGTGACGGTCCGATTCGACGGCAACGGATGGATCCGGTCGTCGGGACCGACCAACGAATAGGTCGAAAGTTGGGGCATCTCAGTCACGGTTACAGCGATTCTTATACCTGAAGTTGGTCCAACTGTGAAGTAGCGGGCGTTTGGCGTCAGAATTTCCGGTTCCATTCCGCCGTGGCGTAACGTTCCCGGACCAGTTTCTCGACCCGCTCCCACGGCGGTGCCGGCAGAATGGTGTTGGCTTCCCAGACGGCGGCAATTGCCGCTTGAATGTCCGCCGGGCTGACCGGCACGTTCATGACAAAATCGTCATGCGCCCGGCTTTGCCGGTAATCTGGTTGCCGCGACGGAAAATGCAGCAGGGCGCTGATCAGCCGCAGATCGAACCCATGCAGGAACGTGCCATGGAACAGCAGCCAGTGCTTCTTCCGCCGCTGAGCGTTTCCCGAGAACTTCCGCGGTCCCAGCGCCAGGTCGCTGGTCCCCTGCGAACCGCACCCGTCGCCCAGCAACAAGCGCAACGCCGCTGCATGACGGCGGATGACATAATCGTTTGTCGAGGTGACTTGGGCGAGGGGGCCTTCGCCCGGTATCCTCAGGATCAACGCGAAATTCAGGCAACCCGGTCCCTGCACCACGGTGCCGCCGCCGCTGCACCGCCGCAGGACCGGCACTCCCGCCTGGGCGCAGGCTGCTTCATTGACCTCGACAGCGATCTGGTTGGAGTAACCGACCACCACAAACGGCAGCGGCGATTCCCAGAAACGCAACACCTCCGCCGTCAGTTGTCCGTCTTCGGCGGCATCCAGCAATGCCTCGTCACAAGCCAGGTTCTCGGCCGGGGTGGGGAGGGTCAGGTCGAGCCGATACATAGGCGCGGACTATAGCGTGTTTGTCTTTTGGCGGGAATCGTTTACTGTTGCGCGCCATGTTTACCACTTCGAGCCGTAATGGGTTGAATACGCCGTATGTGAACACGATTCCGGTCGACCGGGAACCGCCATACCCGGGGGACCG
>JBFZFE010000360.1:0-4228 GCA_041306525.1 Verrucomicrobiota bacterium
GTTTTGAACGCCTTGGCGTGCGGGCCGGCCTGCCATTTGCCCAGCTGGTTGCCGGTCTCTTCCTTCTTGTGGCAGATGCCGCATTTCTTGGCGCCCACGACCAACGAAGCGTCACGCTCGGCGGCAATCAGCACGGACGAGCCGACGATGGCGGCGATCACTGCAAAAATGATGGCTGTTTTTTTCATATTCTGTCCCTCTCCTGATTCAAGGTTGTCGGATGGCCCTTCTAAAGCAAGCCGTTTGCCAACCTGACGCTTTCTTCTGACTTGTATTCAACCGCTACTGCGCCAAGGCACCGCTGTGACACTCGGCGCAGTTCATTTCCTTCCACATGTCGGCGATGTCGGTCGGGTGCTGGAATTCGAGTCCATTCGGGCTGATCGGGCCGGCCACGGCTGCCGCGCCTTGGCCAATGATCGTGTGACAGCTGTTGCAATCGTTCTTGATCACGTGACCATCCGTGGACTTGTGTTTGCCGTCGTGACAACGATAACAACCCGGGAAGATGGTGTGCCCGATGTTGTTCGGGTAGGTCCGCCAGTTGACCTTCATCTCGGGAAAGAAGTTCTGGGTGTAAATCTTCTGAACTTCAGCCACCGTGGCGGCGGGGACCTTCTGCTTGATGGCGGCAAGGGCCTCCTCGGTCGTCTGGTACTCGCCAGTCAGGGCTTCCACTGCCAGTTTTTTGATGTTCGGGATCTTGGGGTCAATCTTGCCGGTCGACATCGCCACGTTCACGGATCGGGCCGGTGGGTTGTAGATGTGAGAGGGACGGTTATGGCAGTCGATGCAATCCATCTGCCGCGGTTTTGCCGCTGCAACCTGTTCGGGCGTAAGGGGATTCTCCGTGCTTTCATAGACGCGCACCTTGCCGTCGCGATCGGTCACGCGCACCCACGGAATCTTCTGCCGGGCGTCATCGGTGGCGATGTACTCCACTTTGTTGGCGATGTTCATGTGCCAGTGAATGCCGCCGACGGGACCGCTGTCGGGGTCGCCGCCACCCACTTTCATCAGCAAACGAATCGTCCAAGCGGAGTTGGTCGGGTCGGCAAGGTAATGATGATTCACTCGCTCAACATTGCCGAAGAACTTCGAGGGCCAGTGACATTGCTCGCAGGTCTCCTGGGCGGGGCGCAGGTTGGCAATCGGGGTCGGGATCGGTTTGGGGTATTTGTTCGCGAGCACCGCGTAAACTTGATAGCTGCCGGACAATTTGGACTTCACGAACCAGTCCGCGCCTGAGCCGATATGACACTGCACGCAAGTCACCCGGGCATGCGGGGAATTTTTATAGGCGGTGTACTCAGGTTTCATCACCGTATGGCAAATTTCGCCGCAGAACTGCACTGATTCGGTGAAATGATAGGTCCGGTAAGCTCCCAAGGCCGACAACAGCAGGAAGACAATCGTCAACGTCACTACCGTCACGAATGTCCGTCGATGCTTGGGATCATTGAAGTCGATGCGCGGATGCTTCGCCACCTCACCGGGAGCGAGTCGGCGTCGGCGTCGCCGCTCCCAAGCCATGCCCACCAGGATGAGAAGGATGCCGCTGACCAGGAAACCGGGTGTGACCATATAGGTCAGGATGCCCAGATAAGGATTCGTAAACCCATCGATCAGATCGATCACAAGAAGGCAGATGACCGCAAAGAAACTGCTCGCGGCCAAGATCATGCCCACCAAGCTCAGCCAGTTCGCCAACAAAGAAGGCGCCTTGTTGGCGCCGGAAACAGGAATTTTATCGGTCATCTGATGTTGCCCTGAGAGGAAATATGCAAAACGTGTGCCATCCATACACCCGCGCGTCGGCGGATGGCAAGCGTGCGCGCTTCCGCGCAGTCAACTGCGCGCTTCCGCGCCTTTCGATCCAGTGGGTTCCCGGGTGAAAATCAACGCCCTTCGCGGATTGCGAAACCAATCACGAGACAGGGTGTTCGTCTTCTCGTGTCCGCCTCGGCGAAAGGCCGGCGGACCGATTTTTTATGAAAACATTTGCTTGCGAAACCAATCACGAGACATAGTGTTCGACTTTTCGTATCCGCCTCGGCAAAAAGGCCTGCGGACCCAATTTTTGATGAAAACAATCGCTTGGCTGAGCATGGGCGCCCTGTTGCTGTTGGCAACTGGGGTTTGGGCTGCTCCCCGCACCGCGCGGGCTCGCGTCGCCGAAGTCCAGTATGCGAACGAAGACTTCAAGCTGCTCGACACATTTGAAGCCCACCGGCTGACCAAGGCCGATGAGGTGTTTGCCAAAGGCGAGTTTCGGCGGGCGCGTTCGGAGTATGACTCGTTCATCCTGGAATTTCCGCAGACCAAGGCCCTGGCGTACGCTTTGTTGCGCAAGGCCCGGTGTCTCCACCTGGAGAACAAGCGCTACGAGGCGATCAAAGCTTATCAGGAAGTGCTCGATTATTTCCCGAACGTTGTCCGGTACGCGGCGCCCGCCATCTACTTCATCGGGCTCTGCCATTGGGAGAACGGTGAAGAGGAGAAGGCTGTCAGCGCCTGGGCCAAGATGGCCGCCGACAAGGAATACAGTCGCCACCCCTTGGGGGCGTCCGCTTTCAACGAACTGGCCGATTACCTCGTGAAACAGGAAAAACCTGCCGACGCCGTCAAATATTACGAACAGGTGGCGTTCACCTTTCGCACCGACAACCCCGATGCCGCCAACTATGCCATCGGGCGGGTGGTGGTGCATTATGTGCGGACCAATCCCAACGAAGCCGCCTTGCGGGCGTTCTACGCCAAGGTGAAGACGTTCGATGGCCGCCCGCAGAAAATCGATGGCGATGTGGTGGCCAGCCGGAATTACTGGACCCGCATCCAGGAGGCCATCAGCCGGCACGGCGAGTTCCCGGCCGACAAGAGCAACCTGCGCGACAACTTCTTCCGTTACTGGGCCGAGGCGATGGAAGGCAAGTTCCTCGACTGGGATGAGTACCAGATCAACATTGCCGCTTACCGGCTCAACCATGAGCGCGACACCAAGAAGTGGCTGGAGCGCCTCGACAAGCAGTACAGCCGGACCACCGCCGACAATGTCCGCACCATTCGCTGGATCAAAACCTTTCGCGATCACAAGGCCAAGGTCGCCGAGTACTACCGCAAGATCGACTTCGCCAAAATCACACCCGGCCAGCTCATTGACCTGATGAAGTTCGCCTACGAGGACCTCAACGATGCCGGCATGGGACGCAGCTTGTACGAGCGTCTGCCGTTCAGCCAGCTGGCCGATCCACTGAAGGCCGAACTTGGCCGCTATTTCTGGAAGAGATCACCCGACCAAGCCAAGGACCTTTTCAAGATGATGAATGACAAGGAACTCGGCAACATGGAGTTGCTCCGTTGCTATGCGAGAGATGATGACATGAAGAACGGCCTCCCGTTGGCCGAGGAAATGACCAAATCGCCGACCTTTTCCGTGGAAGCGCTGCGCATCAAAGCCGACTTGCTCTTTGAGGGCAAGGAATACGCCAAAGCCATCCCGGCCTATCAAGCGTGCGACAACCCGCCGGCCAATCTCTGGCGCATTGCAGATTGCTACGCCGCCCTCGGCAAGTCGGAGCAAGCCATCGGGCAGCTCCGTGAAGTGGAGAATTTCTTCAAACAGCACGCCCCCGAGGCCGCTTTACGGGTGGCCGGCGTGTACAAACGATTCAACCTTCGCGACCAGCACATCGCGGCGTTGCGGGCCGTGTTGAAGAAGTACCCGAAGAGCGGCCAGTCCAACGCCGCCCACCTGGAGTTGGAAAAACTTGGAGTCCGAATCGGAGGAGGCGTCGATGCAGACCAGTAGCAACCAGATATGGAATGTCATCCTGTGCGCGGTGTTCGCCCTGGCGCTGAGCAGTCAGGCGCAGGGCCAAAACAAGACGGGTACCGAACGCCCGTCAACCCCGGCGCCTGTGGCCAATGACGAGTCGTCCGCCAGCGATGCCAGCGCGGAACGCATGGTCAAAGCCGCCGAGGACATGCTCAACGCCCGCGAGACCGAGCGCGGCGTTCGCATGCTCGAAACGGTGATTGAAAGGTTCCCGGACAGCAACATCCGTTTCAAGGCCCACCTCGCGCTGGGGCGCTATTATGTCGACGCCCACAAACATCAGGACGCCCTCAAACAATTGCGCCAGCTGCTGGTGTTGCACAAGCCGGACGAAACATTGACCGGCGACATGCTGGAGGTCTTCTTGGAGGGCCTCTACCTGACCGGCGTCGC
>JBFZFE010000361.1:0-3615 GCA_041306525.1 Verrucomicrobiota bacterium
GCAAGCCCGGCCAACTTCCTGGATGCCGTTCGCTGGTTGCTCCTACTGGCCGAGAACAATCTTCGTGCCGTCAAAACGGATGCGTTGGTTGCCGACCGTGACCGTCGCGTCAAGGCCGGCCCCCTCGACCTTGACGGCGGGGGCGGGGCCGCGCTGGAAGGTCGCGACGGCGAAAAAATGATCGTTGCCGGTCGCTTGGACGCGCGGGATCACGCCCTCGAAGGAACGATGGTCGTCACCCAACAGGCCGATGTGGGCTTGGTCGGCACCGGCCCGCACGCTGGGTTTGACGGGATGCACAAAGGTCAGGTTCATCGAGGCGTCGCCGTAGTCAATGGTGAACCCGTTCTCGGTGACCTTGGTCGCGCCGATGGCGCCCTCCGGCAGCGTCCATTGCCAGATGCGGCGTTTGCCGCCGTCAATCTTGTCGACCAACGCCAACAGCAGCGGCGCGCCGCTCTGGCCGCTGTAGTCGAACGCAAACGCCCGCAGCCCGGTGATGCCGGAGGGCTGCAACCGGCGGGCGATGCGCAACAGGTTGCCGTCGTAGAGCCGGCCGCCCTTGGCCGAGGAATAGACGTCGCCCAGGTCCATTGTCAGGATACCGGAACCGTCGGGCAGGACTTGCCGGTGGGTGAGCCGGCCGCAGGCGCCCTCGTTGATCTGGTCGTCGGGCAACAGCACGTGCGGGCCTTGTTCGCGGAAGCCAACCCGCTTGGTCGGGCCAATCACCCATTCGCGGCCGAGTCCCTGGATGGCGAAGGTGCCGGCGTTGGGATGGTTCCAGCCGCTGATCAACCGGGCCTTGAGAAAGACCTGGCTGATGAACTCGTCTTTGCCTTCCCAGCCGTTGCGGAAACAGTGGTAGCCAAAGCCGGGCGCTTCCCACGTCAGCGGCATCCGCTGGCCGGGCGGTTCGGGCTTCATGTCGAGCGGGTAGTTGAGGAACGCCAGGGCGAGTTTGAGGTCGGCTCCGTTCAGCAGCTTGGTGGTGGCAGCGGGGTCGGTCACCCCGGCCACCCTGTTCCACGCCCACAACAGGGTGGGCCGGTACTGGTCCGGCAGGATCGGCCAGAGCGCGGCGCACTTGTCGGCGTCGAACCCGGCAGCGCTGTTGATGAGTTGGACCCGCGGCTTGCCGGTTTCGGGAAACAACACCTGCATCAGCCGCCGCGGCAAAAGCTGCGTCGTGTCCGGGTACGGCGAGGCGGGCCGGCCAAACACGTTCGGGTACAGCGCGGCATAGACCAGCGGATACCACGCCGCGATCTCGCCGTAGGCCGGTCCCGCTTCCGCTTGGAACCCGCCGTCGCCGATGCCGAGTCGCCAATGCCGGTAGACCCGCTGGTAGCCCAGGTTAATGAGGTGGGCCAGCGATTGGTCCACGCCGGTTTTCTCCCACGCGACATGGTCTTCTTTCCAGAGCGTCTCGCGCAACGCCTGTTCCTGGCGCCGCCACGCCAGCGCCGCCTCGTCGACCGCCACCAGTTGCAGCGCGACCGGTTCGGTGGATTTTTCGGTGACGTGCACCACGGTCAACGGGTACAAGCCCGGCTGGAGTTGATAGAGGCCCTTGCTGGTCAACTCCACGCCGGCCAGCCAGACCCGCGTCTGGCGGGAGCCGCGGGCCAGCGCCACGGTCTGGTCGCCGGCCACCTTCAGCACGGTGTAGAGCGCGGTGGTCGAGGCGTCCTCGTCCGCGCCGAGTTTCTGGAGCTCGAGCCCGGTCTCGGTCAGCGCGCCGGCCGGCAAGGCTTGGAACGTCAGCTTGGTCGTCTTCGGCCGGCCATCGACGAACGACACCATTTCCAGGGTCGTGCCCGCTATCGGCCGGGCTTTGTCGGCGCCCCCGATCGAACCGAGCAGGTCGCCGCCCAGGGCGGCCGGCACCGGACCGGCCACGAGCCATTGGTTCGGCATTTTATCGGCCGCAAAATCCACGACCGGCACCCCCGCGCCCGGCCGGCAGTCGGCTTCGGGCGCAATGACGCGGCGCTCGTCGGTCTTGGCGACCGGCTTGGCCGGGGCCGGCCCTTTGTCGTTGAACAACACCAGGCTGGCGATGGCCGGGGCGCCGTAGCCGGGCCCGTAGAAGTTGCTGCACGGGTGGTTGTTCGCGTGGCTGGTGCAGACGAGGTACTTCAACAACATCGGAAGCTCCTCGACGAGCCGGTCGCGGACCAGCTGCCGGAACTCCGCCGGCCAGGCGTCGTAACAGAGGTCGTAGGCCAAGGCGAGGTTCACCGCCCGGTGACCGCAAGAGCCGCTGCCGCCGCCGTCGTCGTGGTTGAGCGGCAAGTCCAGCGCCACCAGGATCCGGTCGGCCATCGCGCGGGCCGCCTCGGCAAACCGCTGCTCGCCAGTGAGTTGGTAGATCACGCCCATGTTGATCAGGTCAGCGCCGCCGCGGCGGCCCTGGTGGAGTTTCCACGCCTTCTCCAGCGCGTCCATCCGGGCCCAGTACGCCTGGCCAAGCGGCGTCTTGAGCCGCTCGCGCAACACGGGCAAATCCGCCTTGCGGAACAACAGCCGGGGATGCTCATCGGTCGCCACCGGCACGAACCCCGGCTTGACCGGCCGCGGGACCGGCTTGATCTCGGCGGTCGCGCGCCCGGTCGCTGGCGTGCCGTTGAACGTGCCGGTAAACGTGCCCGCGAACTTGCCGTCGGCGCCCCGCTGCAACTGGATCGTGTACGCGACGAAGTGATCGCCCTGCTCCCGCTGCCACTGGTCGCCAAACAACAGCATGGCGACCTGGAGTTTCGCGCCGGCTTCGTCCACCGTGCCGGACTCGACTCGCCCGTAGTGGACCCCGTTGCCGGCGCCGAGGGCGGTGCCCCAAGCGCGTTGCCACGCGCCATTCTGGGCTTCGAGTTCGAGGACCAGGTTGGCCCGGCTGCTTTTGGGGTAGAGAGCCTCCCAGAGCACGACTTGGAGTTCCCCAGTGAACCCATCCGCCGCGTGCGCGGCGGTGGCAACCAAGACGCTCAACACGCAGACAATCCATCGCTTTTTCATGGTGCTGTGTCGAACACCGCCGCGCCCAAAACCGACCGCATCTTCTTGCCTGGTGATGTGCGTGGCCGGCAGTCTGTGCGCCGCCGATTTCAAACCCACCCCGCAACAGCCCATCGGGTTCCAGGCCGACGGCAACGGCTGGTATCCGGGCGCCACCCCGCAAGTCGTCGAGTGGGTGGGACGGCAAGCCAGGGTGGGGGAAGGTGGTCACCCGCGGCAGCGAAGGCAACCAGTCGCCGCCCTTTGACGATTCGTCGTACAAGGAAGTGGAGATGCGGGTGTTCGCCGACAAGGTGCCCAAGAACATTCTCTGGAAGGTGCCGACCCCCGGCCACAGCGACGCCCAGCCGGTCGTGGTCGGCCACCGGATCATCGGCACCTACTAAGTCGTTTGCTACGACAGCCAGACCGGCAAGGAACTGTGGCGCGACACGTTGGAGATGGCTTTCCTGCCGGAGTTGAACGACGACCGCCGGACGCTTGAGCCGGTGCCCGACCCGAAGGACGCGCGCCGGCGGCAGACGCTGTTCGAGATCGCCCAGGCGATGGCGCACCTGAGGCAGAACCTGCGCGACTTCGAGGGCGAGGACCCCGGCC
>JBFZFE010000362.1:0-7225 GCA_041306525.1 Verrucomicrobiota bacterium
GCGTCGGGCAAAGCTTTGCTCTCCTTGTGTTTCTCCAGAAAAGCCGCGTAGCCTTCCCGCGCCTTTTCGAAATCCTTCATCTCGTAGTAGCAGGAGGCGATGCGGAAATCGACGGACTCCGCGATGGCGGGATCGGTTGCTTCCGCCTTCGCCGCGCCGAAGAGTTCGAGGGCCTGTTGGTACTGCTTCAGCTTGTACGAGTTCTCCGCTTGGATCAGCTTGGCGTTGCCAATGCCTTTGAATTCCGGGTACTTCTGCTTGAGGATTTCGGTTTCGGCGTTGGCTTCCGCCATTTTCTTGCGTACCGTGAGTGTCTGAATCAGGGCGAACTGGGCTTCCGCGGCAATCTTCGGGTCGTTGTACTTCTCAATCAGATGGCGGTAGACGATCCCGGCTTCCTCGGGTCGCTCGAGTTGCTGATAGCAGTTGGCGATGCGAAACAGCGCCGAGGTCCGCAAGTCGGGCCGATCGGTGACTTGGGTGCGCAGTCGTTGCAGCCCCTCAACGCGGGCTTGGAATCCCTGCATGCCAAGCTGAGTGATCAGGGCCGCGCGGTTTGCCTGATGAAACGCAATTTGCTGGTCGATGTTGGCCAACAATGCCGCCGTGGGTTGGACCCGTTTGTAGTAGCGCAAGGCCGGCAGGTATTGCTTGGCTTCATAGCTGGACTCCGCCGCCAGATACAACGCCTCAGTGGCGCGCGGGTTATGGCTCTGGGTGGCGATCAGCTCATAGATTTCCTGCGCCGCTTTGTGGTTGTTTTCCTCTGTGAAGATGAGAGCCAGAAGAAACAGGCCATCAAAGTTGCTTTGCCACTCCAGCGGATAGGAATCCCGGTACTTGGCCAGTTGCGCCTTCGCGGCGGGGAAATCCTTCGCACCGAAATGGCTCCAGGCAATCCCGAGTTGAGCCATCAAAGCGAACTGGTTGGTCGAGTAATTGCTGAGGAACTGCGTATATGTTTCGATGGACTTGGGAAATTCCTTCAACTCACGCAAGCACTCGGCGCGCTTGAGAATGGCCTCGGGTACCAGCGCATGCGTCTTATACTGGTCAATCAGTTTCCCAAAGGCCTGCGCTGCCTCGTCGAACCGGCGCAGGTTGTAGGCTGACCAGCCCTCATAGTACAACGCGCCGGGCAGCAACCCGGTGACTCTCCCTTTGCCGGCAATAAAGGCACGGAAAGCTGCCAGTGCTTCCTCATACTTGCCCTCCTGATAGATCTTCTCCGCGGCTTCAAACGCTTCGACGGGGGGGATTTCTGAGACTGCCGGCTTGGCCGGTGGCGGAGTCGGCTTGGGGGGTGTCGGCTTGGCTGGTGCAGGCTTTGCCGGCGCAGGCTTTGCCGGTGTGGTTGTTTTCTTTTGCGTGTTTGGGGCCGTGGGCAGTGGCTTGATGGCCGGCGGCTTGTTGGTGGTGCTCTGCGCCGAGGCCGCCGCCGTCGCCACCGCCAACGCCAGAACCAGCCCCACCTGGTTCAATCGCGAAAGTTTGCGGTGTGACCACGCTTTCATGGGGTCGCTGTGGGTTTGTCGGGAAGCGGACGGAACGCCACTTTGGTCAAGTTGGCCCGGGCGCAAGCATCCAGCGCGGCCACCACGGATTGGTAGTCGGCTTCGGGGTCGGCACCAATGACCACGGTGACTTCCTGTCCGATCATTCCCAGTTGGCTCATTGTGTCACGTAATGTCTCGGGCGTATGCGTCTGGGAGCCGTTCACGAGGATCTCAGTGCGGCTCTTGACGTGCAAGGTGATGTCCATCGAGACCTTGGTCGGTGCCACCCGATTACTGATGATGGGAAGCTTGGCCGCCATCATTTTTTCCTTCTCCTTGAACGTGGAGAAGCTCATGTAAAAAATGAGCAGAATCAAGATCGTATCGATCATCGGGATGATCTCAATCCGGCCGCGCTTGATATTGGAGCGGGGTAACTTCATTTTGAAGCCCGTGCCTCCAGGGTGGTGAACGTGACGTTGGCGATGCCGGCCTTGGCGCAGGCCTTCATGAAGTCGCTCAGGTCCGCGTACGTCATCTCTTCGCTGGCCCGCAGGATGATCGACATGTCGGCATATTCGGGAAGCGTCTTGAGATGGCGCAGTTTCGGGGGAAGCTCGCTGGCCTTGAGCGCGGTTCCGCTCAGGTACACTTCGTCCTTGTTCATCATGTTGATGACCACCTGCCCGGGTTTCTGTTTGAGCTCTTCACCGGCGACGGCCCGCGGCAGTTTGATTTTGGCCAGCTTGTTGGCTTCGGCAAACTGCGAAAACGTCATGTAAAAGATCAGCAGGATGACAATCGTATCGATCATCGGGATGATCTCGATCCGACCGCGTTTGATCTTGCGACGTTTAAACTTCATGGCGCTCTAGCCCTCGCGCGAGGAGTGGAGAATGACCATCAACTCGCTGAGGCCCTTTTCCATGTCCATCAGAATGGCCTCTTTCTTGCCGGCAAACCAATTGTAGGCGAAGAGGGCGGGAATGGCGACCGCCAAACCCGTCGCGGTGTTGATCAACGCTTCGGAAATACCACCGGCCAGCATGTTCGGGTCACTCATGCCGATTGAGGCGACAATCATGAAGGAGCGGATCATGCCGACCGTTGTTCCCAGCAGGCCCAGGAGCGGACACAGCGTTACCATCGAATCAAGCTGAGGCAGGAACTTTTCCATCTGGATCAGTTCCTTGGTCACTTCGCCTTCCACCAAGCGCTCAATTTCCTCGGGTTTGTAGCCGTCCCGCGCCGAGGTCAAAGCCATCCGTACCACGCGGCCCGAAACACCAGGGGCACCCTCCACTGCCGCCAAGGCATCGGAAATGGTGCCCGCTTGCTTGATCTTCTCCAGCATCTCCATGGTCGTTCCTGACGCCTTTCGGTAATACAAGAACCGCTCGATGATGAGTGTGAGCGTCACGATCGAACAAAGGACAAGGATGGGGAATACGTAAGGCGGCATGATCGCTACTTCCGCAATCATCTCCCAACCGGTCTTGCCTTTGTGTTCGCCGCCTTCGCCGTTGGCCGCTGCTTCTTCAGCCTTAGGAACAGCCGGGTCTTGAGCCCAAGCATGGTCAACGGTGAACACCACGGCGATGGCAAGCAGAGCGCCGAAGATGAATTTCAGATAGCGGTGGTATTTGGGCATGGAATGGATCTCCTCCCTACGGGATCTGTTGGTTCCGTAGTCCTAGGTTCAACACAGTTATGTTTTGTTGCGTACATGGCAACCTGCGCCTTCGTGAGCGCCCGCTGCAAACAGCCTTCTTTACTGTTGGTTTTTTGCCGCTGCGTCTTTCTCCGCGAGCGCAGCTTTTCGACTTAAGCGTATTTTCCCGCGTTCGTCAATATCAAGTACTTTGACCCATACTTCGTCGCCGAGTTTCAAAACTTCTTCGACATTCTTCAACCGGTAATCAGCGATTTCACTGATGTGCAGCAAACCGTCCTTGTCGGGCAGGATCTCGACAAACGCGCCAAACTCCTTGATGCCAACAACTTTGCCGCGATAGATCTTGCCGACAACCGCCTCGGCCGTGATGGCCTCGATTTGCTCGATCGCTCGCTGTGCGGATTCGCCGTCGGTGGAGAAAATGTGAATGGAACCATCATCTTCAATGTCGATCTGGCAACCTGTTGTTTCGACGATCTGGCGAATGACTTTGCCTTGAGGCCCGATGACTGCACCAATTTTCTCGGGGTTGATCTTGATGGTCGTGATTCGCGGGGCGTACTTCGACAACTCACTGCGCGGGGCGCTGATGGCCGCTTTCATCTTTTCCAAGATGACCAGCCGCGCTTCGCGGGCTTGTTCGAACGCCTGCTTCGCAATCTCAAAACTCAACCCGTGCAGCTTCAAGTCAGTCTGGAAGCCGGTAATGCCTTTGGCGGTGCCGGCGACCTTGAAGTCCATGTCCCCGTAATGATCTTCGGAGCCCAGGATGTCGGTGATCGTCATCGACTGGCCCGTCTTCTCGTCGGTGATCAAACCAATGGAGATGCCGGCGACTGGCGACTTCATCGGTACGCCCGCATCCAGCAATGCCAGTGTTCCGCCGCAGATTGAGGCCATTGAGGAGGAGCCATTCGACTCCAGAATCTCTGAGGTCAACCGGATCGTGTACGGAAAATCCGCTTCGACGGGAATCATCGGCACAATCGAACGTTCGGCCAGTGCGCCGTGCCCGATCTCACGCCGCCCGGGACTCCCGGTTCGGCCGGTCTCACCGGTGCTAAACGGCGGGAAATTGTAGTGCAGAATGAACCGCTTGCCGGTCGGGCCACCAGTCCAAGCATCCATTTCCTGTTCATCCGACTTCGAGCCGAGTGTGGTAATGACCAGCGCTTGGGTTTCACCGCGCTGGAACATGGCCGAGCCGTGCGTGCGCGGCGTCAGGCCGACTTCGCAGACCAGCGGTCGGATATCGCGGGCGCCGCGACCATCGGAACGCTTGTTGTTCTTCAGAATCGAGCTGCGGAGTGCTTCCGACTCAATCCGGTAAAACGATTCCCGAATCTCGAAGGGGGTGACATCTGGAAACTGCTGGGTGAGCGCTTCGGTGACTTTCGCCTTGAGAGCGCTGACCTTGGCTTGGCGGTCGAGTTTGCCGTGCGTCAAAATCGCCTCGAGAATCTCGCCGCTGGCCAGCTTCTGGGCCAAAGCGAGCACCTCGGGACGTACAATCTTCAACGGCGCCTGCCGCTTGGCCTTGCCGACTTTGGCCACCAGTTCCTTGATGCCCGCAATGACCTTCTTCACTTCGACATGGGCAAACTCAATGGCCGCCATCATGTCCGCCTCGCTGATTTCAAGGCCACTGCCTTCAATCATCACCAATTCCGTCTCGCTGCCGGCGTACACCAGGTCAAGATCGCTCTGGACGCGTTGGCCGTGAACGGGATTGGCCACGAACTTGCCGTCCACACGAGCGACGCGCACCGCGCCGAAGGGACCGTGCCACGGGATATCGGAGATGGACAAGGCCACCGATGCGCCATTGATGGCGAGGATATCGGGATCGTTTTCGCCATCGGCACTGAGCAGAATGGCCATGATCTGTGTGTCGTTGTAGAACCCTTCCGGGAACAACGGCCGGCAGGGCCGATCGATCATGCGGGCCGTGAGAATCTCTTTTTCTGTCGGACGGCCTTCGCGTTTGAAATAGCCACCCGGGAACTTACCTGCTGCTGCTGCCTTCTCGCGATAATCAACGGTCAACGGAAAGAAATCGAGCCCTTCACGCAGCCCGACGCTGGCCACCGCTGTCACCAACACCATGGTATCGCCGTATTGAACGGTCACGGCGCCGTCGGCCTGCTTGGCAAGTTTGCCGGTTTCGATAATGAGGGGTTTTTCCCCGATCTGGGGGCTTACACGTGTTGTCATATGTCTCCTGTGTGGAAACACCCGCGGAAGGCGAAAAGGCCGAATTGACGGAATGATGTCGAACCGCCCCCGTGGGGACGCCCCGACATCAATCCACCAATTCGCTCGGCCTCAGGTGTCTCCTGAACTTATTTTCTGAGGTTCAGTTTCTTGATCAGTTCATGGTAGCGCTGCGTGTCGGTGCTGCTCAAATAATCGAGCAACCGACGGCGCATGCCGACCATTTTCAGCAGCCCCCGGCGGGAGCTGTGGTCCTTTTGATGCGATTGCAGATGTTCGGTCAATTCGTTAATCCGCGCTGTCAGCAACGCAATCTGTACGTCCGCCGAACCCGTGTCTTTCGGGTGCAACTGAAATTCTTTGGTAACCTGTTTCTTCTTCTCGATGGCAATCATTTTAACTCCGTCTTATGGAACGGCGGTGAGCATAAAGGGCCGTTCCGATCCTGTAAAGCCCTTTTTCCTCAGCCTCGGAGCTGGTGGGACAGGGCCCCCTCGGGCCAGCCGCTGTTTGCATCAAAATTCGCAAAGCTTGCGCGCCGTGCTTATATTCTCGCGCAGCAGCAAGAAGCAGGGACACACATGAACACGGAAGTACAAAAGCATTTGGAGTACGCCTCCGGGTACCTTGACCTGAAGATGCTCGAGGACGCGTTGCACGAGACCGATCTGGTGCTCAGCTTGGAGCCCCACAACCCGCATGCGGTCGCCATGAAATCAGCCATCCTCTGGTTTCAGAACCGTCTGCGCGAAGCCGAGCCGTTTGTCGCGGAACTCGCCGAAATGAACCCCCGCGATGCCGGTATCTGGATCAACCTCGCTTACATCCGCCGCCGCACCCAATCCCTCGATGCTGCCGTCGAGACCTTGCGCCACGCTTTCGACGCCAACCCGCGCGATGCCCTTGCCCACTTCAACATGGCCTGTTATCGCGCCGCCCAGAAACGCCTCGACGAAGCCCTCGCCCTGCTCACCGACGCCCTGCATCTTGATCCCAAGCTGCGCGAACTCGCCCGCGCCGAACCGGACCTCGCCGACTTGCGCCGTCTTCCCCAGTTCAAGGACCTCGTCGAGCTGCAGTCCTGAGTTTTCGCTCGCCTCAGTATCTGCAGTGGGATAAAACTCAGGCAGATGAGGGAGCCACATTTTTGGCGGCGGACCGTTGTTGGGGCCATCAGCGGACTGATCTTCTGGAGCTCAACCCAAGCAGCTTCGCCGGTGACCGGTAACACGGAACAGGGCGAGGACCTGACACGTTTGAGCTTGGAAGAGCTGTCCCGCATCCGGGTCACCAGCGTCTCCAAACGGCCTGAGGGCTGGTTCCAGGCGCCGGCCGCCGTTTCGGTCATCACCAGCGAAGACGTCCGGCGTAGCGGCGTGACGAGTTTGCCGGCGGCGTTGCGGCTCGCGCCCGGTATGAACGTTGCCCAAGTCAGCAGCTACCAATGGGCCATCTCGGCTCGCGGGTTCAACGATGTTTTCTCGCGGATGCTGTTGGTCATTCAGGACGGGCGGACGCTTTACACGCACCTGTACTCAGGCGTGTTGTGGGAGATGCACGACATGCTTCTGGACGACATGGAACGCATCGAGGTGATCCGCGGTCCCAATGCCGCGCTGTGGGGCGCCAACGCCGTCAATGGCGTGGTCAACATCACGTCCAAGAACTCCCGCGACACGCAAGGCTTGCTGGTGACCGCCGCCGCAGGCACGGAGTTGCAGGCCTTTGGCGGATTGCGCTACGGAGGGAAAGTCTCCGAGGACGTCTATTACCGGGCTTGGGTGAAATCGTTCCAGTGGGACGACTCCGGGTTGAGCAACCGCTCCTACGTCGGCGATGC
>JBFZFE010000363.1:0-3177 GCA_041306525.1 Verrucomicrobiota bacterium
CTGTCATCCCTGGCATGAAGGTGGTTTTGACCCGGTACCGAAAGCATGATGGACAAAAAGACAATCGGAGTGGTGGCCGCGTGCATGCTGGCCTTGTTTGGCTGGCAGTTTGTGATGAGCAGGATTTACCCGCCCATCCCGAAACGTGCCGCCGTTGCCACAAACGGTCTGACGCAAGCCGTCTTCGAAACAAACGGTGTGGCAGCCATCACGAACTTGACCGGCGAGGGGGCGCCCCGGCTGGAGGCCGCCACCGCCCCGAGCGAGCCGGAGCAGGATCGTCCCGCGGAAGAGTTTGCCACGCTCAAAAACGACTTTGTCCGCCTCGAATTCACCAGTTGGGGCGGCGGTCTGCGCAAAGCGGAGATGCTGCAGCACAAGGCCAAGGAGGGCGGCCATGTCATCCTCGAAACCGAAGGCCATCGCCCCGCCTTGGCCGTGGAAGGCCTTCCCGGCCGCGAGGGGGCGTATGAATTTGTCAGGGTCACCGACACCAGCATTGTGATGCGCGCCAACCTGACCGGCGGCGCAACCGTGACCAAGCGGTTGGAGTTGACGGATGACTATCTCCTGACCGGCACCATCCAGTACTCCCGGCCGCTGACGCAGGCGGTGCAGATTGTCATTGGCCAGATGGCGCCATTGCACCCGGGCGAGACGCTGGACTTTGTCGGCGTGGATTGGCTCGCGAAGAAGTACGAACACCGCAATCTGCCGGAGTTGTGGAGCCGGAATGTGAAGCAAATCTACACCGAGCCGACTTCCACACCGTGGGGGGCGGTCAAGGACCAGTTTTTCACGATGGTGCTGACCCCGAGCACGAACGCGGTGGCGATCCACTACATGCCGCACCGTCTCGTCTCCCCGCCAGACTGGCCGGTCAACGTACCGCGTGATGCCGCCTCCGCCGCGCTCGCTGTGCCGCCGACCGCCACCGACGGCGGTGCAGCTTGGGAGGTATCGTTCTACGTCGGACCGAAGGAGTATGGCCGGCTGAAAGCGCTGGGCCGCAGCCAGGAACAGCTGATGGATTTCGGCATCTTCGGCTTCCTCAGCATCATCCTGCTGAAGAGCATGAATTTCTTCCACAACCTGATTCCGAACTACGGCGTGGCCATCATTCTCGTCACCATCCTGATCAAGCTGATCTTCTGGCCCGTGCAGGCCAAGGCGATTCGCTCGATGAAGGAGATGCAGAAGTTTCAGCCGCTGATGGCGAAGCTCAAGGAGAAGTTCAAGGACGACCCGCAGCGGATGAACGCCGAGATGATGAAGCTCTACAAGGAGCACAAGGTCAATCCGTTCAGCGGCTGTCTGCCGATGCTGGTGCAGATACCGGTGTTCTTCGCGCTGTTTGCGATGTTGCGCAGCGCCATTGAGCTGCGCGGCGCCAGTTTTCTGTGGGTGGCGGACCTCTCGCAGCCTGATACGATTTTCCATCTTTTCGGTTTGCCGATCAATCCCTTGCCCATTCTCATGACCGGCTCGATGGTCTGGCAGCAGAAGCTCACGCCGACCATCGGTGACGCGCAGCAGCAGAAGATCATGATGTTCATGCCGCTGATCATGTTGTTCTTCTTCTACACTGCCAGCTCTGGTCTCGCCCTTTACTGGACGGTGCAGCAGTTCCTCTCCATCGCGCAGCAGTGGTGGAGCTTGCGCCAGCCCGATGCCCCAAAGGCGGTGCCGATCAAAGCCAAGTGACCTCGTCATGGAAAACCTTCCCGTTTCGCCACGACCCGCGACACCACTGAATCCCCAGGAAGTTCTCCAGAAGATCCTCGACACGCTTGAGCTGAAAACCAAGGTCGAGCACCACACGCAGGACGGCACGCCGCTGTTGCACATTGCGACTGCCGATCCCGGCCGCCTCATCGGTCGCGGCGGCCAGACGCTGAATCATCTGCAGTTCATCCTCAACCGCATTCTCCAGCGCGCCGATCCCGAGGCCCCTCGCGTGATCGTTGATTGTGAACGCTACCGCGAGCGCGAGCACGACGAGCTGCTCAAAAAGGCGCTCGAAGCGGCGGACAAAGTGCGTCGCTGGGGCGACCCGGTCACCATCGGGCCGTATGGTTCCTCTGACCGGCGCGTCATCCAGAACTACATCAGCCGCGACCCGGAGTTGGAGGCCATCAGTGAAGATGGCGATGAAGATAGCCGCAAGAAACTGACCATCCGCATCAAGCAGGCGGCTTGACGGTCATCTGACGCCGGTCAGCGGGCAGAGCGGCGCGCAGCCGTTCGACCGGCAATCCCATCACATTGCTGAAGCTCCCTTCGATGCGGGCGATGATGGTTTCGCCATGTTCCTGGGCCGCATAGGCACCGGCCTTGTCGAGTGGGTTCACTTTCTGGAAGTAGCCGGCAATCTCGTTGGCGGGAAGGGCTTTCATCCAGACGCGCGTGCGTTCGCAAAAAGTGGTTTCCGTGCCGCGGGCCCCATCGATCAGGGTCACGCCCGTCAACACCTCATGAACCCGGCCGGCAAGCTTCCCGAGCATCACGACAGCTTCTGTCATGTCCCGTGGTTTACCGTAAACGACCCCATCCAAAACGACGATGGTATCGGCGCCAATGACGATGGCTTGGGCGTGTCGGCCGGCAACCGCGCGCGCCTTGATCTGGGCGTTGTGAGTCGCCAAGGATTCCGGCGCCAGGCCCTCGGTGACCTCTTCCACGCCCGCGGGGATGACGACGTTGAAGCGCAGCCCCATTTCCCGGAGCAAAAATTCCCGGCGCGGAGAGGCGCTGGCCAATATGATGTTCGATGCCTGGTCCATGACGGGGCGAACCTTACCGGAACCTGCCGAAAAGTCCACGTTCTGAGTCGACGCTTTACCGGGAGGTGAAGTTGGCGGATAGTCAGTCGCGACAAGAAGGAGAAACCATGATGAGATGGCAACTGGTTCTGGCGGTGATCTGCTTGGCAGCCGTCACGGGTTGTAAACAAGCGGCAACCAAGGCGCCGACCGCAACGACGACGCTGGAATTGAAGGGCTGGGAAAAGCGGGCCGCCGAGATGAAAGCGAAACTCCGCGTGGGAATGTCCCAGGAGGAAGTCAGCCGGCTTCTGGGAGATCCGCACCGAACGGTCGCCACCATGGCGGGCGCTGCCGAGACGGTTTCGTGGTCCTATGACCTGGCGTCGAACGTGTTCTTTCGCGTGCGTTTCGA
>JBFZFE010000364.1:0-6626 GCA_041306525.1 Verrucomicrobiota bacterium
TCCGTTCGAGAAAGTGCCTATCCACGAGCTACTTACAGAACCCGACTTCAACACCGCGGAGTCAAGCACTTCTAACCAGTTGCCACTGTGGCCTTTATGAGAGGACACTCGTGGGACAAGCCAGAACGACTCAAATCGATGAAGAAATTTCCCTTCTGCCGGTGTTTTGCTGGCTTGACTCTATTTGAGGTTGTGCTCATCTTCCCCTTCCACGCCGATGATTATCACCTGCCAGAAGCGCATTCCGTTCTCGTGGATCGTCCTCGCCGTTCTGCCTTGGGCGGCGGTCTTTTTCAAAGACAAGACGATGGGCATCGCATTCACCTTCTCGATGAACAAGTTTGTCGAGAACCCGGCCGCGTTGACCTTCGTGTTGACGTTGCCGGCTTGGATCAACTGGTTCATCCCGCCGATTGTCAATTTCCTGTCGGACCGGATTTGGACGCGCATCGGGCGGCGCAAACCGTTTGTCATCATCTCGTGGGTGGGCACGATTGTGTTCATCGCGCTGATGCCGCTGGCGCCCAGCTTCGGTTGGTTGCTGGCGTTCTACATGGGTTTTTCCCTGTCCAACCAGTTCGGCGGACCGGTCGAGGCGTTGAAGCTGGAGGTCGTCCCCCCCGCGCAACGCGCGATGTCGGCGGCGGTCATGCAGTGGATGGTCCAGATCGCCGTCATTGTCTTTTTCTGGGTGGCGCTGGGCCGGTTCGATGAGGTGACGCCGTTCTTCGGGAAGATGACCACCGGCGAGCAAGGACTGTTCTGGACAGTGTCGCTGGGCATGGTGGTGATGATGTTGCTGCTGACGCTGGGCATCAAGGAGACCAATCCCCATAGCGCGTTGCAGGGCGAGAAGTTTACGTTCCGCAACATTTTCCGCGGCCTGTTCAGCAGCCATCTGTGGCCGGTCTACATCCTGGCCTGTTCCGCCGCGTTTCTCGGGACCGGGTTGGGCGCGCTCAACAATCTGCTGGTCACGGTGCAATGGGGCTACACGATGCAGGACCTGGGCAACAACATCGTCATCGGCGGCCTGCTCAACCTCGCCATCTTCATTCCCTTGTGCGGACTGTTTGCCAACAAGGTCGGCAGGTTTCGCATCTACGTCACGCTCGTGGTGCTCAGCGTGCTGGTCAACGCCGGGATGTACATCTACTACTCGTTCGTGCTCTACGACAGCAAGCCGACGATCATCGAGATGGTGATGTTTGGCGAGATGCTGTCGGTCTTGGGCATCCTGATCGGCATGACGTATGTGCCGCTGGTTTACGATTTCATCCCGCGCAACGAGATGGGCACCTATGCGGCCGGTTCCGGTCTGGTCACCCAAGGCACCCATCTGCTGACCGGCAATCTGGTGGGGTTCTTTGTCTGGTTGTACGCCAGCTTCTTCCTGGGCCCGGCCGGCGAGATGAGCCGCGTCGTGCTGCGCGACGACATCAACCAAACCAAGGTGGCGCAGGTCATGAAAGCCGCCCAATGGACCGACCCGGGCAGCGGCACGCCTTTGACCGAACCACACGTCAGCGCCAGGGCTTGGTACGCCACCTATGCGCACCTCGACCACGGGCGCGGCTTCGAGGTTCGCCTCGCCAACAAAAGCAGCGCGAAACTGCGCCAGGAGCGCGACAAGGCCGAGGCCGAGACGAAGAAGCGCGAAGCCCGCGAGAAGTATCAACGGCAGCGGGCCCAAGTTGCCCTGGCAGCAGGTAAATCGGCCGAGGCGGCCCTGCGCCTGGCCGCAGTCGAGAAGGCCGAAGCCGACAAACAACGCGCCGTGCTCAAGGCTCGCGACGAAGAACTGCAACGCCGGGCTGTCGAGTTCCAGAAGCAGGCGCAAGTGGCGCTGGCCGATCACCTGTTGAAGGACGGCGAACAGGTGCTCGCCTTCGCCGACTTGCCGGCCGTCATCGCCACCTATCCGATGAGCGGACGTTGCACCGACCAGGGCGCCGTCGAGAAGACGTTGGACCGTCTGCGAACCGTCCTGCCGGACCTGATTGATCTCCGGATCATCCATGCCGCCGACGACAGTTATGCCTTGGAAATCAGCTTGGTGGCTGGCGCCGACACCGCCGCCACTGTGGACGGCTTGGCCCGGGTGTTGCCCGAGAAGATCGAACCGGGGTTGGCCGCCGTGATCCCGGGGCTTTCACCCGCGACCTTACCCGCCACCAAGACGGCGACCGCGACCCGGTTGGATTTGCGGATCGTTGAAGACCCGCTGGATCGTCATCCGTCGCCGGTCACTCGCTTCGTGGCAATGCTTTGGCCGGAATACCACGACGAGGGACAACGCCTGCGCGCCGTCGGTCGCGGCCTGCGCCGCGCCGATTGGGTCTCGCATGCCGGCGCCACCATCGTACCCGGTGACGACCGGGCGATCCGCCTCACGGGCGTGATTCATGAAGTGCCCGCCACATACCGGTTCGGCTCAAAACCAGCAGCGGTGGCCACCGGCAAGCAGCCGGTCGACACGCCGAAGGAAGAAGAGAAGCCCGGTGCCGGCGTTCTCCAACGGTTCGCCAGCTTGGGTGACGCAGAGCGCGAGCGGGCGGCTGCCTTGTACAGCCTGGCGGTGCGAGCGGGCGCGGAGAAGCGCATGACCGTGGCCCGGCCGGTGGTGCTCAGTTCTTACGCCAAGCAGGAATGGGACTACCTGACCGGCTATTTGGCCATCCTGGTCCTGCAATGCGTTGGCATTGGCATCATCTTTATCTTCCTGCGCATGCTGAAAAAGGGCCAGGTACGCCGGCGCGGCCTCGAAGAAGCGGAGGCAGTACGATGAACCCAACCCCGACCACCCCAACTACTCCCACCACGACCACGCAGGAAACGGCACCCCGCCACGAGATCTATGTGCCCGGATATGCTTGGGCCAAGTTAGGCCTGGCCATCTTCGGCGCCCTCCTGATCGCTGTTGCCCTTTATCAATACCGGCTGGTTACCCGGCTGGCCTTCACCGGCGAAGCTGCCATGGCGGAGGCCGTTCAAGTCGTCGTCGTGGATGAAGCCGGCAACGAGACCATCCTGCGCGATGACGCGGAGGTTAAGGTCAAGGTGGATGAACTCAAGACCTCGCGTGACCGGTCCCAGGTGTTCTGGATCGAGTACCGGTTCAACATCGCGGGCACGAGCCATCTGACCCGCTCCCCCATCGGCCAGGTGATGCGGCCGTTGCACGCGCTCAAGGATGAGGACGGCCTGCCGCGGAGCATCAAAATCTGGTATGACCCCGCCAACCCCAAAACCACGGTCATCCCGTTTCAATTCCTGCGGGCCTCGGGGGCTTTCATCACGTTTGGCCTGAGCACCTGTTTCGTCCCCGGCATGTTGCTCCTGTTCGGGATTGCCGGCGTCTTCGTCGGGCTGGCGCTGTGGCTGAACGCCAACAAGCCGATTGAGATGCCTGATCTCAGCCAGGCCCACGGCGAACTCGACAAGAGCAAAGCGCCCGCCCACTGAGGCTGCGCCCGTGAACAACGATCTGTTGGTCACGGCCGGCATCCCGCTACTCGGGGCGGCACTGGCTCTGCTGACCCTGTTCTTCGGCATCCGCGCCAGCAGACGCCAGCGACTCGTCGACAACCTGCCCACCTCGAAAACCACCGGTGTATTCATCGGCCTCGTCGAACTCAAGGGCACCGCCGAGGCCGAACAACCGCTCGTCAGTTACCTCACCGGCAGCCGTTGCGTCCACTATCGCTGGCAGATTGAGGAACGCTGGTCAAAGCTCGTTACCGAGACCTACCGGGATTCCAAGGGCAACACCCGCACCCGCACGCGCACCAAAAGCGGCTGGACCACCGTCGCCCAAGGCGGTGAGACAATCCCGTTTTACTTGCGCGATGACTGCGGTGTGATCCGCATCCAACCCGATGGCGCCAAGATCGAGCCGTCGCTTTTACTCAGCGAGACCTGCACGCCCTGCGACCCGTTGTACTACGACAAAGGTCCCGCCGGTGCGGTGATGCACTCGGATCATCGGCGTCGGTTTATCGAGCACGCCCTGCCGCTGCACGCGCCGTTGTACGTGGTGGGGCGGGCCCGTGAACGCGACGACATCGTGGCCGCCGAAATCGCCGCGGCCGCAGACACACCGCTGTTTCTGATCTCAACACGGACCGAACAACAAGTCAGCCGCGGCTTCCGCGCTGGTTTCTGGCTGCTCGGTTTCTGCGGCTTGGTGCTGACCCTTGCCGGCATCTTCGTCCGGGGAGCCATGCTGAACCGCACGCCGGCGGACGACCTGCCGCTCTTCCTGGCCCTCGGCACCTGTTACGCGTGCGCCTGGCTCTTGGGCTGGGCTTGGATGGCGTACAACAGCCTGGTCGAACTCCGCCAACGCGTCGGGCAGGCTTGGGCCAACGTGGACGTCCAGTTGAAACGCCGCCACGACCTCATTCCCAACCTCGTTGGCATCGTCACCGGCCTGCGTGACCACGAACGCACCGTGCAGACCGCCGTCGCCGCACTCCGCTCCCAACTCGCGGCCACGCCTCCCGGCCAGCCCGGTCCCGATCCGGCCGGTATCGTTCCGTCGTTGCGCGCAGTCGCCGAAGCCTATCCCGACCTCAAGGCCAATACATCTTTCCTGAATCTCCAACGCCAACTGGCCGAGACCGAGCAACGCCTTGCGCTTGCCCGCGCCTACTTCAACGACATCGCCACCTTCTACAACACCCGCCTGGAAATCATCCCGGACCGCTTCATCGCCGCCCTGGCCACGATGCAGCCGCAGTCGCTGCTCGCCGCCACCGATTTCGAGCGCGCCCCCGTCGCCGTGCAGCTCGCCGAATAGCCCAACCCAAGTTCGTCAGTCAGAGAAACGCCCGGCTTGATTTGCAGGCACTTACGACCCAGCGATGATAGCGGGATCACGTTCCTGATGCTCTCTAACGCCAACCGTTCGCCTCGAACAAACCCAACCACAACGAGCAATCCTCCAAGTATCAAGGCGGATGCGGTCACCACGGGATTTGCTGCCAACAAATGCATCGGCATCTCCCCAGTGGCATAAAGAACCACACCGGCGCAAAACGCTACGATGATGAGCGTTTTCATGTCGCCGAACGCTCAAGGTGAGCCGCGAGCGCCCTCGGTGCGCGAGTTGGCTCGACCGCATTGATAGGTGCGGCTGTTAGGCCAAACAACTCGTCTGCTCTCTTGGACAAGAGAAAACGCTCAAACTCACCAGTATGCATGAGGCATCCCACTTTGCGAAGGCGGCGGGGCGGATCGAGATACATGTAGAGATGATATCGGCCACTGGATCTCTGCTGAGAAAGCTGCGCGATCTCTGCAACGGTGAAAATCCACACTCTCTCCGAACAAAGTCTCTCCGAACAAAGATCAACTAAGGACACCAACTGTGCTGGCGTATCTTCTCCGATCCACCAATCCAGTGCTGGGCTTCCTTTGCCACCTCCAGGCTTTGCTCGCAGATTCGTCTTCACCTGAATTGTCTTCGGGAGTGCGCTGACCGGAGAATAGGCAACGAGGTCAACGCCAGCATCGGTGGTCATCGGTGCCGACTCGATACCGCGGAGAAGCAACAGATACTGGACAAGCATCTCGCCGCAACGCCCAATTTGTGAGGTCTTCAGTGACATCATATGCAAACACCTATCAACATTAGTATTCGGCCAGACTCGGCGGCGATAGCCAGACTGGCCGTTGCGGAGCTAAAGGGTTGGCCCGGCAGGGGTTGATGGGTGGCGGGGCGGCGACTATCGGCTGGCAAATGCCAGACTGAGTCTGGCATTTGCCGGACTGATAGGCCGGCCAGTTCTGGTTGGTGGGTGCCATCCGTTTCACGCCCGGCATCTTCGACAGTTCGGCGGCGGAGTCAAGCCGCCGGTCGGCGGCGCGGCGGAGGCTCTCACGGAGAACGCGGAGACACGGAGCGGAGGGCGGACTGAAGGGAGCGGACGGCTCGGCGAGCCGTCCCTACCGGGGGAGCGGAATCGCGGCGGGACGCCGCTCCCACATTGAAGAGGTCCAAGGTCACCGGCGGTCCAAGGTCCAAGGTCTGGAAGAAAAAGTCCTGAGTTGAAATTGTTTTCGTGGTTCCTTCCCCTCTGTGACTTTGCGGGCTCTGTGAGAGATTGCTGACGGGCGGGGACGGACGGCTCGGTGAGCGGTCCCTACCGGGGCTGGCGCAGGTGCATTTCGAGCCAGTAAAAGCCGCCGATGACGATGCCGTGGGTGATTTCACCTTCACGGACCATGCGCGCGATGTCGTCCAGGGGCACCAGCCGCACGCAGATATCCTCGGCATGGTCGAGCTTGAGTTCCGCCACGGGCCGGCAGTTACGGGCCAGGATGTAATGTTGCAGGTTGCCTTGGATCGCGGGGTTGGGGTGTACCGTTCCCAAGCGCATCACTTCGCCAGCGGCGTAACCGGTTTCCTCGAGCAACTCGCGGCGACCGCATTCCTCGGGGGACTCACCGGCATCCATCAGGCCACCGGGGGTTTCCAAGTGCGGCGAACGGGTGCCGTGCCGCCATTGCTGCACGAGCACGACTTGGTTGTCCGCCGTCAGGGGAATGACATTGACCCAGTTGGGCTGCTCCAGCACGAACATGTCATGCGGGCTGCCGTTGCGTGGGTTGACGACGGTATC
>JBFZFE010000365.1:0-3292 GCA_041306525.1 Verrucomicrobiota bacterium
TGTTCCAGTGGCTCTGCGGGATGCCGAGCAAAGTCCGCGCCTATTGCGCATTCGGCAAACACCACAAGATTGAGGTCGAGGACGAAGTCACCGCCTACGTCGAGTATCCCAACGGCGCGACCGGGCTGTTCATCACCTCGACGGGCGAAGCGCCCGGCACCAACCGCTTTGAGATCACCGGCGACCGCGGCAAGGTCGTCATCGAAGGCGACAAGATCACCTTCACCCGCAACGAAGTGCCGGCGGCGGAGTTCTGCCGCACTTCCCCCGAAAGCTTCGCGCGGCCGGGCACGTGGGACGTCAACATCCCGATCAGCGGCCACGGCGGCCAGCACACCGAGATCCTGCAAAATTTCGTCGACGCCATCCTGACCGGCAAAGAGCCGATTGCTCCCGCGGTCGAAGGCATCCGTTCCGTTGAACTCGCCAACGCCATGTTGTTGTCAACCTGGCTCAACAAGGAAATCAGCCTGCCGCTCGACGGCAAACTCTACGAGCGCGAACTCAACAAGCGCATCGCCACTTCGAAATACAAAAAGCCCGTCATCGCCGCCGCCGGTGCGGACATGGGCAAATCGTTCGGAAAGTAAGAGGAACCCCATGAAACTCAATCAAATCGCCGCCCAGCTTTTCACTGTCCGCGATCACTGCAAAACCGCCGCCGATCTCGCCGTCACCTTGAACAAGGTGGCCGGCATCGGTTATCCCGCCGTCCAACTCAGCGGTCTCGGCCCGATTCCCGATGAGGAAATCGTCGCGCTCTGCCAACAGAACAACCTCACCATTTGCGCCACGCACGAGGACGGCAACATGATCTGCAACGAGCCGCAGCAGGTCGTGGCCAAGCTCAAGAAGCTAGGGTGCCGACACACCGCCTACCCCTACCCGGGCGGGTTGAAGTTCGAGACGCTCGAAGATGTGAGAGCTTTGGCCGGCAAGCTCAATGCAGCCGGCAAGGTGCTCGCCGATGCCGGGCAATGCCTGAGCTATCACAATCATCACATCGAGTTCCGCAAGGTGGCCGGCAAGACGATCCTCGAATGGCTCTATGAGCTGACCGATGCCCGTTATCTACAAGGCGAGCCCGACACCTATTGGGTCCAGACCGGTGGCGGTGAGCCGACCGAGTGGTGCAACCGGCTCAAAGGCCGTCTGCCCCTGCTCCACATGAAGGATTACATCGTGCTGGCGCCGGCCAACAAGATCGCCATGGCCGAGATCGGCAATGGCAACCTGAACTGGCAGAGCATCTGCAAAGCGGCAGAAGCGGCCGGCTGCGAGTGGTTCATCGTCGAGCAGGACACCTGCCCCGCCGACCCGTTCGATTCGCTCAAGCAGAGCTTCGAGTACATCAAGAAGAACCTGCTGAGCTGACAGACGTTGTAGTCACGCCGCTCTGTCGGCGTGTTTCAGGAAACCCTCGCGGCGACAGAGCGCCGCGGCTACAAAAACAAGACCATGCAACTAGGAATCTGCTCATCCGTGGACAACGCGGCGGTGCTGGCGCAGGCCGGTGCGGCGTTCGTGGAGGAACACATCCAGAAACTGCTCGTGCCCGAGCAGGATGACGCGGCGTTCGCGCCCATCCTCGCCAAGGTCAAGGCAGCGCCGTTACCGGTGATTGCCGCGAACTGTTTCCTGCCGGCTTCGTTGCCGTGCGTTGGCCCGGCGGTGGACACGGCGCGGTTGCTGCGCTACGGCGACGTGGCGTTCCGGCGCGCGGCGCAATGCGGCATCCGGTATCTCGTGTTCGGCAGCGCGGGGGCGCGGAAGATACCGGCTGGGTTCTCCCGCGACAAAGCGAAGGAACAGTTCGCCGCCATCCTCAAGGGGCTGGCCCCGCTCGCGCAGAAACACGGCGTGCTCATCGTCGTCGAACCGTTGCACAAGGCCGAGTGCAACTTCATCAACTCGCTGGCCGAAGGCGCCGAGCTGACCAATGCCGCCAATCACAACCATGTCTGGTTGTTGGCGGATGTCTTCCACATGCTGCGCGACAACGAGCCGGCCAGCGAGATCACCCGGTGGGGTCACCTGCTCCGCCACGCTCACATTGCCGAGAAGGAAACACGCACCGCGCCCGGCGTGAAAGGCGACGATTTCCGTCCCTACCTGCGCGCGTTGCAGGAGATCAACTATGCCGGCGCCCTCGCCATCGAGGCTGGCGTCTGGGGCGACCTCGCCACCGAGGCCCGCCCCGCCCTCGAATCCTTGAAAGGACAACTATGCTAAAGCTCGCTGCCTTCGCCGATGAAATCTCGCCCGACTTGGGCGTGCAGATTGAGAATCTCAAGAAGAACGGCGTCACCCATATCGAACTGCGTGGCGTGGCCGGCAAGAACGTCATGGATTTCGACAAGCCGATGCAAAAAGAGATCAAGGCCAAGCTCGCCGATGCCGGCCTGGCAGTGAACTGCATCGGCTCGCCCATCGGCAAGGTCAAACTCGGTGAACCGTTCGAGAAGCATTTCGACCGTTTCAAACTCGCCGTCGAGATTGCGGAGTTCTTCGATGCGCCGATGATCCGCATCTTCAGTTACTATCCCGCCGAAGGCACCAGCTACGCCGACTTCCTTCAGAAGGACCGCGCCGAAGTGCTCAAGCGTTTGGAGAAACAGGCCGTTTACGTCGAGAACTACCGGCCGTTGCTCGTCCACGAAAACGAGAAGGACATCTACGGCGAAAAAGGTCCGCAATGCCTCGACATTCACCAGAGCATCCAGGCGCCGAAGCTCAAGGCCGCCTTCGATTTCGCCAACTTCGTCCAAGCCGGTGACGATCCGTCGGTCAACTGGCCACTGCTCAAGCCGTTCGTCGCCCACATCCACATCAAGGACGCGCTGAAAGGCTCCGGCAAGGTCGTCCCTGCCGGCCAAGGCGACGGCGACATCCCGGCGATTCTCAAGGATGCGTGGAACAGCGGGTACCGAGGTTTCCTGACGCTCGAGCCGCACCTCAAAGTCGCCGGTCACTCCAGCGGCGAGACGGGCCCCGAGCTCTTCAAGGTCGCCGTGGACGCCTTGCGCACGATTTGCGCCGAGCAAGGCGTGGCGTTGGCCAGCTAAAGCAGCCGGTGTAGGTTGCCGCACCATGAGCACGAAACCGACGGCCAATGACCCCACGAAACAGGCGGAGATTCTGGCCAAATTCCGTCGCGCCGCCGAGGAACGCGCCAGCGGTTACCGGGAACGCGCCTTGGCGCTGTTCCCGCACGTCTGCGCCAGTTGCAGCCGGGAATTCTCAGGCAAACGGCTGAAGGAGTTGACGGTCCATCACAAGGACCACAACCACG
>JBFZFE010000366.1:0-3629 GCA_041306525.1 Verrucomicrobiota bacterium
AGCGCCCGCTCGGCGCTGGCGATGTCGAACGCGATCTCGGTCGGATGCACTTCGAGCGCGAACTTCACGCCGCATTTCTTGAACTCATCCAGGATCGGGTTCCACGCCGTCGCAAACTGCGAAAAACCATCCTCGATCATCGCCGGGGTGACCGGCGGGAAACTGTAGAGCATGTGCCAGATGGAACTGCCGGTAAACCCGTTGACCACCTTGACGCCAAGATTCTTCGCCGCCTGTGCGGTGCGCATCATTTCTTCCGCGGCGCGTTTGCGCACGCCGTCGGGTTTGCCGTTGCCCCAGACGTGGGGCGGCAGGATGGCCTTGTGACGTTCGTCGATGTTGTCGCACACCGCCTGGCCGACCAGATGGGCGCTGATGGCCCAGGTCTTCAGGCCGAAGCGCCCCAGCAACTCATGCCGGCCGTCGCAGTACGCTTTGCTCTTGGCGCCCTGGCCGACATCGAAGTGATCGCCCCAGCAGGCCAGTTCGAGGCCATCGAAGCCGAAGCGTTTTGCCTTCTGGGCGAGTGTTTCCAGCGGCAGATCGGCCCATTGGCCGGTAAACAGAGTGACGGGTCTTGCCATAACCAAGCTCCTTTTGATTGCGCGCAGTGATATTCAACCCGGCCACCCCTGACAAGACGAAACATATTTCTTGGCGTTGCGGTTGACGCCGGCCCAGTGCTAGACAAACATTGTCCCAACCAAGACGAACCCCATGTTTACCGATACTCACGCCCACCTTTGCTGGCCGGACTTCGCCAACGATTGCCCGCAAATCATCCAACGCGCCGCCGCCGCCGGTGTCACCCGCATCGTCAGCGTCGCCACCACCCTCGCCGATGCGGCAACCACCACCGACATTGCCGCCCGACATCCCGGCGTCTATGCCGCCGTCGGCCTGCATCCCAGCGGCGCCTCCGTGCCTGCCCTGGCCGAGGTCAAACAACTCGCCGGCCTCGCCCGCCGCGACAAAGTCGTCGCCATCGGCGAAATCGGCCTGGATTACCATTACGAAGCCAAGGACAACAAAGTCCTCCGCGTCCAGCAACGCGACCTCTTCTGGGCTCAGCTCGAACTGGCCAAGGAACACCAACTCCCCGTCATCATTCACAACCGCGATGCCGAGGACGACATGCGCGAGATCCTCGATGCCCATGCCGAGGCCCTGCCCAAGGAATGGCGGCCCTGGGGCGTCATGCATTGTTTCAGTGGCGACGAGAAATTTGCCTATGACTGCATCGAATTGGGGTTGCTTGTCAGCTTTGCCGGTGTCCTCACCTTCAAGAACGCCACCGAGGTCGCCGACGTCGCCAACAAAGTCTCCCTCGATTACGCCCTCATCGAGACCGATGCCCCGTACCTCGCGCCCGCCCCGCACCGCGGCAAACGCAACGAACCCAGCTTCCTGCCCCACACCGCCGCCGCGCTCGCCCAGATCAAAGGCGCCACCGTCGCAGAAGTCGCCAAAGCCACCAGCACCAACGCCGCCAAGCTCTTCCGCTTTTGACCGGCAGGTTGTCATCTCGACAGTCGCGCGCCGGTTGATTATCGTGCGCCGCATCATGGGTGAACGACACGACTCACTGGAAGCGTTGCGGGAAGCGGTCAGGCTTTCGCCACGGAACGCGCCATTGCGGCAAATCTTGGGCGAAGCGTTGCTTGGTCAGGGGCGTTATCAGGAGGCCGAACGCGAGTTCCGCGAAGGCCTGGCGTTGTCACCGGCCAATCTCACCTTGAAACTGGCGCTGGCCCGTTCCTTCTACGCGCAGAGCAAGAACGGCGAGGCCCTGGTGATTGTCGAGGACCTGCTGCGCAACGATGATGCCCCCGCCGCGGCCCGCGTTCTCTACGCACGTTTGTTGATCCGTGCCGGTGAGGTCGAACGGGCCGTCCAGGAATACAACGAAGCCGTCGAGGCCGATCCGTCTGCCGCCGACTGCGAACTGGCGGAGCAACTCGGCATCGGCGCGACAACCACCGACAGCGACGTGGTCGAGGGACGAGTCCGCGCCGCCAACGAGGACGCCCCAGCGGGTCCTGACGCCGAGTTGGAGCGGCCGAAGATCAGTTTTGCCGATGTGGGCGGGATGGAGAAGCTGAAGGAGGAAATCCGGATGAAGATCATTCATCCGCTTCAACATCCCGAAATCTACAAGGCCTACGGCAAGAGCATCGGCGGCGGCATCCTGATGTATGGCCCGCCCGGCTGCGGCAAGACGCATCTGGCCCGCGCCACGGCCGGTGAGGTCAATGCCGGGTTCATCGCGGTCGGCATCCACGATGTTCTCGAAATGTGGATTGGGCAGAGCGAACGCAACCTGCACGAACTCTTCGAGCAAGCCCGCGCGCACAAGCCCTGCGTGTTGTTCTTCGACGAGGTGGACGCCCTCGGCGCGAGCCGATCCGATATGCGCCAAAGCGCGGGCCGGCAACTCATCAACCAGTTCCTCTCCGAGCTCGACGGCGTCGGCACCGTCAACGACGGCGTCCTGATCCTCGCCGCGACCAACGCCCCATGGCATCTCGACTCGGCGTTTCGTCGGCCGGGAAGGTTCGACCGCGTCCTGTTCGTGCCGCCGCCGGACGCCGAGGCGCGCGCCGCCATCCTGCGGGTGTTGCTCAAGGGCAAGCCGGTCGCCGACATTGATTACGACCAGGTGGCCCGCAAAGCCGAGGAGTTCTCCGGCGCCGACCTCAAGGCCACCGTGGATGTCGCCATCGAAGCCAAACTGCGCGAAGCCATGCAGAAAGGGGTGCCGACGCCGTTGACCACCAAGGACCTGATTGCCGCCGCCAAGACGCTGCGTCCCACCACCAAGGAATGGTTCGCCAGTGCCCGCAACTACGCGCTCTACTCCAATCAGGGCGGCATCTACGACGACATTCTCGCGCACCTGAAGATGAAGTGAAGTGACCAGCTTGCCGGCCCGACTCCTCTCGCCATGGAACAACACCTCGAGCGCGCCACCCTCCTGCTGCAGCAACGACGGCCTGAACTCGCCGAACAGGAGTTGCGCACCGCGTTGATCCAGAAGCCGCAAAACGGTTTTCTGCACGCGATGCTCGCGATGTGCTTGCTGCGGCAGGACAAAGCGCGTGCCGCGTTGGCGGAGGCCGATGCGGCGGTTCATCATTCGCCGGCTGAGGATTTCGGTCACTACGCGCGCAGCTGTGCCTTGCGGGAATTGAAGCGCATCAAGGAAGCGGTCCCGGCCATTCTGGAGGCGATTCGGTTGGATCCAACGGATGCCGACTATCATTCTCATCTTGCGGTGCTCCGCTCGCATGATGCCGATTGGGACGGAGTGCTGGCCGCCGCCGAAGGCGGATTGGAACATGACCCCGAGCATGTGGATTGCCTGAACCTGCGCGCTGCCGCCCTGCGTCATCTCGGACGCAAGGACGAAGCCGGTGAGACGCTGGGGACCGCCTTGGCGCAAGAGCCGGAGAATGCGTTTACGCATGCCAATCAAGGCTGGGCCCTGTTGCACGAGGGAAAACCGAAGCCGGCACTCGAACACTTCCGGGAAGCTTTGCGCCTGGAGCCCAACATGAACTGGGCGCAGGAGGGTGTCCTGGAGGCGCTCAAGGCGCGCAACATCATCTATCGGTGGATTCTGCGCTATC
>JBFZFE010000367.1:0-3409 GCA_041306525.1 Verrucomicrobiota bacterium
GGAACGACAGGTGACCACCCGTCTTGATGGTTGCCGTGGCGGGTGTGGGGAAGGTGTAGATGAAGAGCAGGTTGGCTTCGCCGAGGTAGGGCGCGTGATGGCCGCCTGCCGCCGAGAGGAAACGCGCCCCGAGCCAACTCCCATCCGGTAAGGGCCAGCCCATCACCAACGCTTGGGAGGCAAGTGTCCACGCATGATCGTACCGCCCGGCCACCCGCGCGGCGCCGATGCCATAAGCGCAGCCCGAGGGACTGAAGCCCTTGATGACCGGGCCCGAGTCCGGGTCGTTCAGCCAGTTCATGCCGGGGAGATCGCGCGGGTATTCGCGCCAGCCCGAGGCGAGCCAGTTCTCCTGCCAGAAATGTTGCTCGTAGAGCGCGTACCACCGCTGCGCTTGTTCCTCATCCAACTCGCGCGCGTAGAGCAGGACGTAGGACATGCCGATGCCGCGCGACGGGCTGTCCACTTGGCCGCTGGGCAGGTCGATGGTGTAGGGAACCAAGCCGCGCGTGTCTTGGTAGGGCGGACGAAAGCCGCGGAGGGCGCGTTGGGTGAAGGCGCGGTGGTCGGTGCCGAGCACAGCGTCGGCGCGGCGGATGCAGGCAATCGCGGCGAACACGTCGATCGGATAGCATTCCCCCGGGTAATCATGCAGAACGCCGTGTTTGGACTGGTCCAGCTCAGCGGCGAGCGTCTCGACCTGGTCCCGCAACAGGTCCAGATGTTTGCCGTCGCGCAGCAGACGTTCCCGGGAGGTGAGCGCCTGGATGATCATCGCGCGAAAGAAGACGTTCTCCGTGTGGAGGTAATTCTTGCCCCAATGCGTCTTGACCCAGGTGTGATGGGCGGGGTCGAGCACGAGATCGGTACACGCCTCGATGGTTGCCCGGGCGTATTCGTGCGGCGCTTGCCGGCTCAGCGAGTGGTCGCGTTCCCATTCGTCCTGCAACGCCTCGGTGGCCGCGAGATAAAAGACTGAGCCGAACATCGGCCATTCAGTACTCGGGACATCGTAGAGCGGCAGGTGCGCGGCAATCCCCGAAGCGATGCGTTCGCGGGCCCAGCGTTCATACCGCGGCGTGAGCGCTTTGTGGACCCGCCAGACAGCGCGCGGGATGCCGGCAGGTTTGCGCCAACGCGCGTCACTCAGGTCCCAGAGCATCAACAGCCCCGGCAGGAGCAACCAGTAGAGCGCAAAGCCGGTAATGAGCAGGGCGTTGACGATGCCGCAGATTGCCGCTGGTCGCCAACGTGCTCTCATCACCGTCTATTCCCACTCGATGGTGGCGGGCGGCTTGCTGGAGATGTCGAGGCAGACGCGGTTGACGCCTTTGACTTCGTTGATGATGCGCGTCGAGAGTTTCGCCAGCAGGTCGTAGGGCAACCGGACCCAGTCGGCGGTCATGCCGTCCACGCTGTGCACCGCGCGGATGGCGATGGCGTTCTCGTAGGTGCGCTCGTCGCCCATGACGCCGACCGACTTGACCGGCAAAAGGACGGCGAACGTTTGCCAGATCTTGTAGTACAGATCGGCCTTCTTCATCTCGTCGATGACGATCCAGTCGGCTTCCTGGAGGATGGAGATGTACTCCGGCGTGACTTCGCCGAGGATGCGGACGGCGAGGCCGGGACCGGGGAACGGTTGCCGCCAGACGATTTCCTTCGGCAACCCGAGTTGGGTGCCGACTTCGCGGACTTCGTCCTTGAATAGCTGCCGGAGCGGTTCGAGCAACTGGAGCTTCATCCGTTTGGGCAGGCCGCCAACGTTGTGATGCGACTTGATCATCGCGGCGGGGTTGCCGGCAATCGGAATGCTCTCGATCACGTCGGGGTAGGTGGTGCCTTGGGCGAGGAACTTGACCTTGCCGGCCTTGTGCGCCGCTTTGTCGAACACCTCAACAAACGTCCGACCGATGATCTTCCGCTTCCGCTCGGGGTTGGTGACGCCGCGCAGCTTCGAGAGGAACACCTTCGTCGCGTCGGCGTACACGAGTTTCATGTGCATGTTCTCGCCGAACACGCGCTGGACGCTCTCGGCCTCGCCCTTGCGAAGCACGCCGTTGTTGACGAACACGCAAATGAGCTGGTCGCCGATGGCCCGGTGAATCAATGCCGCCGCCACGCTGGAGTCCACGCCGCCGGACAGGCCGAGCACGACCTTGTCCTTGCCGACCGTCGCGCGGATATCCTCGATGGCATGCTCGATGAACGATTTCATCGTCCAGTTCCGTCCGCAGCCGCAGATGCCGTGGATGAAATTGGAGAGGACCTGTTTGCCGTTGGGCGTGTGATGGACCTCGGGATGGAACTGCAGTCCGTAGAGCCGCCGGTTGTTCTCCGCCACCGCCGCGAAGGGCGAGTTGGCGCTCTTGGCGATGGTGATGAAGCCCTTGGGCAACTTCGTGACCTTGTCGCCATGGCTCATCCAGACCTGTTGCTCATACGCCATCTCGCGAAACAGGGTGGTGTCCTTCTCGATTACGATCTCAGCCGGGCCGTACTCGCGTTTGTCGCTGTGTTGGACCTTGCCGCCGAGCTGATGCGCCATCAACTGCATCCCGTAGCAGATGCCGAGGATTGGCACGCCGAGCTTCCAGATGCCCTTGTCGCAATGCGGCGCCTTCGCGTCATAAACGCTGCAAGGCCCGCCGGAGAGGATGATGCCCGAAGGCTTCATCGCCGCCAGCTTCGCCGCCGGCGTGTCGTAGCGCAGGATTTGCGAGAACACCTGACACTCGCGCACCCGCCGCGCGATGACTTGCGTGTACTGCGACCCAAAATCGAGAATGATGATTTGTTCCATGATGGATTCCTGCCAGTTCAGTCAGTCAACAACCAACTTCTTTGGAAGCCCCTTCTGCTTCTCTTCGAGAGATTTCACAAGCTCAGACTTAGCGGAGCATGCGCGAAAAAATGAGAATGCAAACCCTGTCAGCCGAGACCCAGTTGGTGAGAAGAAACCCAAGCGATCGAGGTTGTACATGCTCATATGAACTTGATGATGGGGCAGTGCCGTTGCTGCGCAAATGACCTTGCAACGATCCTCCTTCTCTAGGTGCTGCGTGTTCAGCAGCGCGTCGAGCACTTTGACGTCAGGAGGGGACATTGAGTGCAGCGTATTCACGAACGCAATGTGCGCATACGCCTCGTCAGAAACAGCCGTCGCGAGTAATTGGGACCACCATTCCTGCAGCATTGGGTCTGCGGCGTCTCCGGATTCCCTCAGGAACGGTACCGCAAAATCGAGTGGCAATTGCCTAACTGTTGTATCGCCCAGTTTCTTGGACGCCTTTTCCGCGATGGAAAGGCGATTCGACCATTGCCAGTATGAGACTTGGTCACCAATCAACTCTCCGAGTTTCCTTGTCGGCAAATCCAGAATGTTCTCGATGAGCTTGCATCCCGTCTC
>JBFZFE010000368.1:0-13282 GCA_041306525.1 Verrucomicrobiota bacterium
GCAAGATCCCCAATGTCCGCAAGGTCTCGATGAGCCCCTGGGTCGATGAGGAAGCCGGGGCGGCCGGCTTGGGCCGCGAGTTCGTCTTTTCCCGCAAACCCAGCCCCGCCCTGCTGGCCGGCGACAACTGGAATCCGCAAGCCATCGAGGATCACCTCCGCAAAACCATCGACGCTTGCCGCCGTCACCAGACCCCGCTCGAACTCATCATCAAGGACATCAGCACCGTCCGCTACGAGCCGCAACGACTCTGGCAGTGGAACGACATCGCCATGCGCCTGGTCAGTGAGTAGCGGGCTCGTGGACGGGCTTTGGCTCGGCAGGGCGCGCAACGCGGTCGCGGCGACGGTGTTTGTGGCAGGCAGATGAACACTGCCGCGCCCGTCCCCGGTTCGCTTCCTTCCAGTTGCCACCTCGTTCTTGGGGGACTGCTCTGCCTGGCATTGGTGTCCACCGCCCAAGCCGGTGACTCCGGGGGCTACCGGGGACCAAACCGCTGCGGCGTTCATCCGAGCCCGGCGCTGGTCACCAACTGGCCCGCCGCCGGGCCGCCGCTGCTCTGGCGTTATCCGCGTCGGGATGAGGACGCGTGGAAGGAAGAAGAAACGCTGGGGACCGGTTGGAGCAATGTCTCAGTCAAGGACGACACCGTGTATGTGGCCGGCATGCGCTACGACGCGGGTGAGAAGAACCTGTACGGGTTCGCCTTCGGTCTCGATGGCGAACTGAAGTGGGTCACCAAGCTGACAAAGGACCTTGCCTGCGGGCGTTTTGAGGGTCCGCGTGCCACGCCCGAATGCGTGGATGGCCGCGTGTATTTCACCAGCGGCCGGGCCGAGATCTTCTGCCTCGATGCCAAGGATGGCAAACTCATCTGGGGCGTGGACACGCGAGCGCCGGACTTCGGCAACAAGATTGCCGGCTGGGGGCACAACCTCTCGCCGCTGATTGCCGACGGCAAAGTCATCACGCCGATTCGGCGCGGCAAGTACGCGATGATCGCGCTCGATGCGGTCACCGGCAAACTCGTCTGGGGCACCCCCGAGTACCCGGACTGCGCGACGGTGGATTCTTCGCCGGTGCTGCTGGAGGTTGCCGGCAAACGTTTCGTGTTGCAGAACATGTATCGCGAGGTGATTGCCGTCAGCCTGGCCACTGGCGAGCTTGCTTGGAAGCTACCCGGCAAGATGAGCACCATGCTGACGCCGGTTGTGGCCGGGGGACATGTCTTTCTTGATCTGGACGGCAAACTGGTACAGGTCGAACCGAAGTTGGCGGCGGGCAAGCTCGCGTTCGAAACGGTGCGCGACTTTGGCGCGGGCGGTGGTTTGGGCCAGATCGTGGTGATGAACGGCCGACTCTACCGGCTCAGCGCATCCGCCGTGCAATGTCTCGACCTGAAAACCGGTGCCGTCCTCGCGGCAGTGCCCGGCAAGCTCACGCCACGCTCGTTGATTGCCGCCGACGGTAAACTCTTCAGCATCGCCACGAACAATCGCTCCCCGGGCAATGGCAAAGGCCTTTATCGTGACGAAGGTTTGATTCACATGTTCGCTCCCACGCCGGCAGGTCTGGAGGAACTGGGTGTTTTCAAACCGGCCATCGGCACCAAGGAAATCTACGTCGCCCCCGTGATCGCCGAGGGTCGCCTGTTCCACCGCCATGGCACGACGTTGGCCGTGTACGATCTGCGGCCGCCGCCAACCGCCAAAGAGTAGCCGCGCGTTTTTTTCCGCGGGGCCGAGCTCCCCGATGGCGTGTTCGCCTACAAATCAGCGCACCCGCCCCTGCCGTTGGCGGAACTGGAACGCTTGCTGGTGGTCAGCGCCTGCGGCGGCAACACCAACTGGCATCACTTGATTTATCGAGCCCAACGCTACGACAAGTTTTACGAGCCGGGATCTTACCTGCGCACCCATGCCGAGCACCTGGACAAGTGGCACGGCGATTAGCCGGTAGGTTGATAAAGCGAGTCGCGCTGGACGGGTTCCCGCCCGGCCTCGCGGATCGCGTGTTCCAACTGTTCCCGTGCCATCTGCTGCGGGGTCTGGGCACCGGCCATGTGATAGATTTTTTCCTCGATCACGGTGCCGTCGATGTCGTCCACACCGTAACTCAGCGACACTTGGGCGAGTTTCATGCCCATCAAAACCCAATAGGCTTTGATGTGGTCGATGTTGTCGAGGTAGATGCGCGCGATGGCCAGTGTCTTGAGCAGGTCGTAGCCGCTCGGGCCGGTCAGGTGCGCGAGTTTGGTGTTCTCGGGATGGAACGCAAGCGTCACGAAGGCGGTAAAGCCACCGGCTTCATCCTGCAAGGCACGCAGTTGCCGCAGATGATCGACGCGGTGCGCGGGCGTCTCGACGTGCCCGATCAACATCGTGCAAGTCGAGCGTCCGCCCATCTGGTGCCACGTGCGATGCACGTGCAACCATTCCGCGGCGGTTTCCTTGGCATGGCAAATCACTTTACGGACCGCGGGATCGAAGATCTCGGCGCCGCCGCCGGTCAGGGAACCGAGCCCGGCTTCGCGCAAGGCCGCCAACGTGTCCGGTATGCTCTTTTTGGCGACCCACGACAGATGCATGATCTCAATCGCGGTGAACGCCTTCAGATGCAGCCGTGGGTCGAGCGCCTTCAACTCCCGCAACATCTCAATGTAATAATCCCATTTGAAAGACGGATGCAGGCCGCCGACGATGTGCAACTCGGTGATCCCCAGCTTGAGCGCTTCCTGCGCTTTCGCAATCATCTCCGGCAGGTTGTACTCGTACGCTCCCGCGTCGCGACGCCGCCGGTAAAACGCGCAGAAATCGCAGTCCAGGATGCAGATGTTGGAGTAGTTGATGTGCCGGTTGAGGATGTAGTAGGCGCGGTTGCCGTTCTTGCGTTCGCGCACCAGATTCGCCAAGGCGCCAATGGCGGCGAGATCGTGCGCCGCAAAGAGCCGCAGGCAATCAGCATCGGAGATGCGCTGGCCCGCGGACACCTTCGCGACGATGTCGCCCAACTCAGATCTGGCAAGTACACGCTTCATAGCAAATCACATCAATGACCATGGCCACCAGAAACACCACGCTGATGATGCCATTCACGCGGAGCGCGGCGCTGTTGAGGCTGACCGGGTCCCCCTTCCCTGCCAGCCAGTGCTGGTAGATCAGGCCACCGGCAATGACCACCAAGCCCGCGTAGTATGGCTGTCCCAAGCCCGCAATCAACCCGAAGGCAACCAGCAGCATCCACATCAGACCATGGGCCCAGCGGGCCAGCGTCAAGCTGCCGGCAATGCCCAAGCGAACAGGCAGAGAACGCAGACCCAGCACCTTGTCGGCCTCATAATCCTGCGTCGCATAGATGATGTCAAAGCCGGTCAGCCAACAGACCACAGCCGCCGCGAGGACAACCGGCGGCCAGTCGAACTGTCCCCGCACGGCCAACCATGCCCCGACGGGCGCGACGGCGAGAGCCAGGCCGAGAAACACGTGGGTGAAGTGGGTGAAACGCTTCGTCAGCGAATAGAAGAACACGACCAGCAAAGCGACCGGGGAAAGCACAAAACAGAGCTGGTTGATGAAGGAGCTGGTCACGATCAAGCCGGCCGCGGAAACCACCACCAGCCCCCACGCCGCGGGAGGTGTGATCTTGCCGGCCGGCAGATGGCGCGACTTGGTGCGTGGATTTTGCGCGTCAAACTGCCGGTCGACGATCCGGTTGAACCCCATGGCCGCGGTGCGGGCACAGATCATTGCTGCCAGGATCAACAGGAACAGCCGCCAACCCGGCCAGCCGCGATTGTCACGCGCCGCCAGCGCCATCGCCGCCAACGCAAACGGCAGCGCAAACACCGTGTGCGAAAAGCGTACAAACTCCAGATATGTCCGGATACCGGCCACGAGTCAGATAAATAGCATGTCCCCGCCTGAACGGGAGAGCGATTTTGCCGGCCAATGAAACGCCCGTCACCAGCCATTCGCCGGTGACGGGCATTGGGAGGCGGAGAACGAGGCTATTCCTTGCCGCGCTTGCCGAGGCGGTGATCCACCATGAGCACCGCTGTGAGCCGGGCTTCCACCATCTTGAGCTGCTCGCGGATTTCGGTGGCGACCTTCTCTTCTTCCACCTGCTCACTGATGAACCAGTGCAGCAAGGGCTGGGAGGCGTAATCCTTGGTGGTCACGGCCAGTTCGTAGATTCTGTGAATGGAGTTGGAGACTTCCTCCTCGTGACGAAGAACTTCCTCGAACACGCCGAGGTTGCTTTCCCATTGCGTCTTGGGCTGCGGGATCGGCAACAAGGTCACGCGGCCGCCGCGATCGACAATGTGCTGATAGATCTTCATCCCGTGCTGCCATTCTTCCTCGGACTGCTTGCGCATCCACGCGGCGAAACCCGGCAAGTTCTTCTCCTCAAACCAAGCGGCCATCGAAAGATACAGGTAGGAGGATGAGAACTCGTTGCGGATTTGCTCGTTTAACGCTTTTTCCATTTCTTTATTGATCATGATCGAATCTCCTTGTTCCGATTGAGTGCGCGCTCACAGTCACGCGTCAAACCCGCTTTGTCAACGTGCAACGCTCAAGGCTGGCTGGGCCGCACGCCCTCCCAGATGTTGGTGGCCGGCTTGGCCGGCAACGCGGGCCAAGCAGCGGTGCCCGCCCCCCACGGTGTGGCGGCGTAATCCATCGGCGCTGCAGAAGGCAACGCCTGGGGAGGCCGCGGCGTGCCAGTGGGGCGGGTAGGATTGCTCCAGATCGACGGCGCGACGGTGCTGGACCCCACCGTTGCCGGTGCTGCCGGAATGGCCCGCACGGCGGGTGTGGCGCGACCACCGCCTCCCGCCGGCACAGCGGGTACTGCGGGGACCGCGATCCCCACCGCTGTCGGGGGGGGGGGTGTCACCAACGCCGCCTGCGCAGCCGCGACTGTTGCCGGTCGGCTGGCGATTGACGGCGGCACTGCGGGCAGAGCGGGAATCGCCGCCGCGCCGGTTTGCGGAACAGCCGGCACCGCCGGGGTGGCGCGGGGAACCGAGACCGGAACTGGCTTGGACGGGGTCACCACGGGTGCTGTTACGGGCCGCACAGGCACGACTGGCGTCGTGGTCGGTGGCGTCACCACGGGAGGAGTTGTGACGGGCCGCACAGGCACGACTGGCGTCGTGGTCGGCGGCGTGACCACCGGTTTGACGGGCGTTGGCGGGGTGACTGGCGCTTTGCCCTGAGCAAAAGCGTTGGCGGTGACAACCGCCAGGAAGAGTGTGACCAACAACAGAGATCGGAAACCTGAATGCTTCATATTGGCTCCTTTAGTGAACTTGTTACAACTGACCCGACGGCAGTAGTAACACACAAACAGAGGCACGGCAAATGCAGGTCACAAGGGCGGCATTGGCACGAAGGCCCCGCCCATCTGCACGCTCTTCTTGGCGACTTCGACAATCTGGTAAGCAATGTACGCGTCGCGGTAATTGGCGCTGTTTTCCAGTGGTTTACCGGCGGCGACCGACTCGACAAAGCTGGTCAAAGATTCTCTCCAGCCCTGCGGGCGCATGAAGTTGGGCAGATTGCGCTTCAGGTACGCATCCTCCACGGGATCCGGTGACTTCTGCAGACGCAGGAACCGGTCGTACATCTCGCGTCGGATGCCGCGGAACCGCTCCAGCCCACCGGCCGTGATCGCCTCGACGTATTGGCGGTCGCCACCGTACTGGAGATTGGCCGGGTACTTGTGCACCTCGCGCTGGGGGCCGCCGAAAACTTCAAGTTCCACGTAGTCGAAGACCGAGGCGCAGCGGCGCGCGCCGCTGGTGACGTGGAGTTCATCCTTGATCATGTCCATGGTCCCATTGCCGCTGAGGAAGATGCTGACCACCGCGCCGCTGGTCATCTTCAGCGTCATCAACGAATCCTCGACCTGCGGGTTCCAGCAACTGATCATTTCGATCTCGGCGCCCGTGAACCACCGGCCCAAGTCAGTCCAGTGGCAGACATACAGCCAGAACAGGAAGCCGGGCGGATACTTTGCGCCCCACCGCCAAGCATCATCCACGATGCTCATCCGGAGGCTTTTCAGTCCCTGCCAATCAGCGGAAATCTCGCGCAACTGCCGGTAGGCGGGGGCAAAACGCTTGTTCAATCCCACCGCCAATCGTGTCAATGCGCTCGGGCCAAGTTCCTGCAATTGCCGGTAATACTCCGCCGGTTCGACGCCCGTATCCGCCTTGTCGGCAAACATCGGTTTTTCCACATAAACGTACTTGCCGGCCTTGAGCGAATCGATCGAGTACTGCGCCTGGACGTTGTGGGTGGCGCCGATGATGACCGCGTCGATTTGCGGATCGGCCAGCACTTCCCGGTAATCCGCTGTCCCATAATCCGCTCCGTGCGCTTTCACCAAGGCGTCGCGGGTTGCCGGCGTCCGCACGCACACCGCGCGCAACCGGCAGGCGCCGCCCTGCACCAGGTCCGCGAGCGTCTGCTCGTGAATGTGCTTGAAGAAATTGCCCCAACCAATGACCGCGACGTTGATGCCTTTCTGGCTCATGACGCCGCGCACTCTAGCAAGCGTGCCGCGCGCTTGTCTCGCGAATTCAGTAGCGCCCGACCCGCGGCGAACCTGGGTCCGTGATCACGACGCTGGCATCAAAACTCCGCTTCAACAGCCGACAGCGCAGATCGGCGTTTTCCCACCGGTTCTGGGCTTCCCCCGGATCGGCGGTCAAGTCGAAGAGCTGGCCATCTTCACGATCGTGATTCACAACCAGTTTGTAACGCTCATCCCGATACATCGTGGCAAAGGAAGGCGTCGGGGCGGCCAAGGCGTTGTAAAACTCGCACCGCACAAACTCATGATGCCGCTGCGGGTCGCGTTCGCCGCGCAGGATCGGCAACAGGCTCCGGCCATGCGTCCAGCCGACCGGCAAGCCCGCCAGTTCGGCGAGCGTCGGCGCGAGGTCGGTCAGTTCGACCAAGCCGCGCGCGCGGAGTCCCTGTTGGAACTTCCCGGGCCACGAGATGATCAGCGGCACGCGGACCAGACCTTCGTAAAACCACGGACCTTTGTGCTGCAAGCCGTGCTCACCCAACATGTCGCCATGGTCGGACATGAAGATGACGATGGATATCTATCAGGTGGACTGCGTCGCAGGTCGTGCTCGCTGAGGGGGAGAAGACTTCGTTCGCCGAGCAAGTTGCCCTCGGTCTGCCGGTGGTACTGGAACACACGCGCGGAGCAAACCTCCGCGTCAAACTCGCGATGAGGACTGGCGTCGAGTTGACCGTGGCGGAATTGCTCAAGCGTGCCGATGCCGTCACACCTGGCACCTTCGTGGGACCATTGCCGTTACATGTGTTCCGCAGCATCCGGATTCGCCTGACCGAGCAGGGCCAGTACATGGTGAGCACCATTAACACCCACTCTGATGCGGGCAAAGTGAGGGAGATGGAACGAGCCCGTTTGTTGTTCGACGCGGCCGGAAACCTTGTCGGCGAGGTGCAGCGCGACTGGAAAGACTGAAGCCTGAGACCACCTGTCGGTTACGCCGCCGCTCCCGGACTCCCGGGGGCGGCGGCCCTGTTATTGGATTCGAAAGAGAAGGAAGTAGACGCGCGTCAAGCGCCTATTGAGCGGTGTTGTAGCCGCGAGCCTGCTCGTGGCAGCGCGCGGGTTGCCTTGCCGGCAAGAGCCGCGAGCGGGCTCGCGGCTACAACAGATCGTGAAAATTCGACCAGGCGTTGAGCCTCGCTGAAGATTTCTGTAAAATCGCATCGGCTGGTTTCCTGAGATAGAGTGGAATGCAGGAGTTATCGCGTGACCGAACCAGTCAACCAGATGACCGACGGGGCCTTGTTGGCGGCCTTTTCCGCCACCGGCAACCAGACGGCATTCGCCGAGATTGTCCAGCGCCACGGGGCGATGGTGCATGGCGTCTGCCTGCGGGGACTGGGCGACCATCACGAGGCCGAGGACGCCGCACAGGCGGTGTTCGTGACGCTGGCCCGCAAGGCAGCATCGCTGCGCAAGGATTCATCCGTGGGCGGCTGGCTGCACACGGTGGCCCGGCGGTTGGCCAAGGATATCCGCCGTTCGCGAGCGGCCCGGCAGCGACGGGAGGAGATGGTCATGTCTGATGCTGCCGTGACCAACAACGAAGGCTTGGATCCACGCCTCTTCCGTGAGTCGTTGGATGATGCGCTGGGTGATTTGCCCGACCGGTATCGTCGCCCGTTGGTTTTGTTTCACCTCGAAGGTCGCTCATTGCAGCAGACCGCCGCTCAACTGGGATTGACCGCCAGCGCCACCGGCGTCCGTTTGTCCCGTGCCCGGGAACTTCTCCGGAAGAAACTGGTCCGGCGCGGGGTGACGGTGGGTTCGGTGGGCGCATTGACCGCCCTGCTTTCCGCGGAATCGGGAGCCGCTGTTCTCCCGGCAACCTTCGTCGCGAGCACCGTCAGTGCCGCGACGGGCGGTGCCGTCTCAACGACCGTGGCCGCGTTAAGCAAAGGAGCGTTACACATGTTGTTCATCGCCAAAGTCAAAACCGTCAGTCTCGCCGCCGCCGCCTGCCTCGTCGTGGTCGGCAGCGGGGTGGTCGTCGCCAATCAACTGGCCGCTTCAACACCGTCGACCACGGTGGTTGCGGCAGGACCCGTGACAACGCCGCCGCGCACGTTGGCCGGATCGCCAGCCGGCAGTCTTGGCGCGCAATCCACACCAGCCAAGCCGGTTGAACCCGTGCAGACGACGGTACCGGCCATCGGCATCCAACGGGCGACATCCAGTGGACCGAGCCTGGCCCAGTTGATCCAGCGCGCTGACTGGATCGTGGCCGGGACGGTCACCGCTCACGTGAAAGGCGCGGGAGACAAACCCAAGCCGGCCGCGTTCAAGATCAAGGTGGATGAGACAGTGCTGCAACCGAAAGCGCTCCTGCCGGCCGAGATCGAGGTGAAACCGTACATCCCGCTGAATTTGCGGAGAGCCAGCCTTTACGCGCAACCGCCCATCGGTTCGCTCAACGGGGACATCCCGAACACGTGGCAGGAACCGCCCGCGATCGGTGCGTTGGTCGTGGTGTTCGGATCCGCCACCGGCTGCAACTGGGCGGAGTTCGCCAATGCCACCGACCGCGAGGCATTCGTCCAGCGGTTACGCGGATATCTTGATGGTTCAATCCACAAACAATTGGCCGTTGAACTTCTCCAGCCTGCACCGGCGGATGTGCCGACCGATTACACCAAACCGCACCCGGCGATTGCGCTGTGCGACCTGGAGGTGCTCGGTCACAGCGGCGACGGCCCGGCCATTATCCGATACGCCAAGCAGTTCGAGCAGGAACAACAAGTCAAGATGGCCGGCAAAGACGTCCCCTTCTTCGACCTTGATCGGGCCAACCAGATTGTCTCGACGCTCGTGGCCGTCGGCGAACGGGGCGACGATGCGGCCCGGCAGTTCGCGGCGGAGCTGGTCACGCGCGGCCAACAATTCGCGAGTAATGGTGCCGAAGGTACCCTGTGGGCCAGTCTCGGTCGCTGGGGATGGACCGATGTGGCCCCGCAGGCGATCGAGATTTTCCGTAAGAATCCATGGCGCACGGCGAGTGGCACCGATTTCAGCCGGGGTTATTTCCCCGCCCTGAAGCAAGCCGCGCCGGAGCAGTACAACAAGGTCCGCACGCAGGTGACTGACCCGACATTGGGTCAACTCCTCGATGCGTTGGTCGCCGACACCAAACAGTAGGCTATTCCGAACCGCTTCGCCGCCGACTCCGGCACCCGGGGGCGGCGGTTTTCGTTGGCGGGGAGAAGATTTCCGGTCAGGAATCCGCGCCGGCGGGGATTCTCTGGTAGAATGAGCGGACTCATGGATGACAGCGCATTGTTGCGGCAGTTCGCGCAGACCCAGTCCCACGCCGTGTTTCGGGACCTGGTCGGGCGGTACACGAGCCTCGTGTACGCCAGCGCTCTGACGCGGTTGAGCGACGCCCACGCGGCCCAGGACGTGACGCAGGCGGTCTTTCTTACGCTCGCTCTGAAAGCCAAAGACCTGCGGCCGGACACCTCGTTGCCGGGGTGGTTGTTTACCACGACCCGGTATGTGGCCGCCCGTTATCAGCGCGGCGAACAACGCCGCCGGGAGCGGGAAATGCGCGCCTTCGAACAACACCAACTCCACCAACCCAAAGCGCCGTCGGCGGTCTGGGAAGACCTGCGTCCGCACCTGGCCGGTGCGCTCGATTCGTTGTCGGGCGCGGACCGGGAAGCGGTGCTGTTGCGGTTCTACCGTCAGGCCAGTCATCGCCAGATCGCCGAGCAGTTGCGGATCAGCGAGGACGCCGCCGCCCAGCGCATTCACCGGGCCCTCGACAAACTGCGCCGACTCTTCGCGAAGAAGGGGGTCACGCTGTCCGTCGCGGGGTTGGCCGGTGGACTGACCGCGTCCGCCTCGGCAGCCCCGGTCGGGTTGGCCGGGGTGGTGAGCGCGGCGGTGTTGACCGGCGCCGGCGGGACTTTGGCCGCAACCGAAACCCTCATGCTCGCGAAAGGAGCCTTGAAAGCCATGTTCATCGCCAAACTCAAAACCGTCAGTCTCGCCGCCGCCGCCTGCCTCGTTGTGGCCGGCAGTGGAGTGGTCGTTGCCACCCAATTGAGCTGGTCGACACCCGACACCCCCCAACCTAAACTGATCCCGGTCGCCGCCAAGCAACCCGCAGCACCACCCGCGGCGTCACAGTCAGCCGCCGCAGTGCCGGAACCGGAAGCAGCCACCGAAGCTTCGACAGTCGGTGGGTCAATACCTTCGGGGCCGGTGGCGCAGACGCCTTCCCTGCGGGAGCGCCATCCCAATTGCACCATCAACGGCCCCCGGGCCGTGCTCGTCATTCGAGAGTTTCCAGAAGGGGTGGTCCTTCATACTCCGTGGTGCAATGTTCTTGTGAAAGGAGCAACCCTTTGTGGCGTGGGTTTCAACGATCTTGAAGTGTGGTTCGCAGGAAACGGCAGCCATAGAAGTGGCTCGTCGGCTCACAGCGCCGATTGCCGTCTTACTTTAGGGCATGATTACAGGGACAACCGACTCAAACTGACTGTCAATGGCAAGCTTGTATTCGTGTATGGAAACGGAACTCTGGTTTGTGGGAATGTCTCCGCCAACGTGGCAAATGGATTTGCCGGGTTGATGACCACTGACCTGGAGAGCGCTCCGCAAGATCAAGCCCCTTGAGAACACGGTCGGGTTTATCCGCCCAGCATTCCGACCACGGGCCGCGTCACCGGCAACGGTGGCGCGGTTCGTGTTTTTGCCTAACCAACCTGTATTCATACGATCCGTTGTAGCCGCGAACCCGCTCGCGGTGGAGGCGGGTTGGTTTGACGGCAAAGGCCGCGAGCAGGTTGCCCCGCCGTCGACGGCGCCAAAGGGCGACCTGGACTCGCAATTGACTGCCGGTATTCACCTGCCGGTGAGATCGTAATGTTTGTTGGGGTCCACGAGTTTTGCTGTCCCGAATCGGGCGGTGGCGGACAATCTCTGGTAGAATGAGCGTGTCCATGGATGATGCCGCCTTGTTACGGGAGTTCGTGGGTCGCCGGTCCCAGTCGGCTTTTCGGCAACTGGTCGAGCGGCACACGAACCTGGTGTATGCCTGTGCCCTGCAGCGGTTGCACGATGCCCATGCCGCGCAGGATGTGACCCAGGCGGTGTTCCTGACGCTCGCTCTGAAGGCCAAAGACCTGCGGCCGGAACGTCCCCTGGCGGGTTGGTTGTTTGTCACCACCGGGTACGTGGCCAGTAACTACCACCGCGGCGAACAACGCCGCAAGGAACGCGAAATGCGCGCTGTCGAACACCAGATCCACGCGGACAGCCCGTCCTCGCCGGCTTGGGAAGACATCCAGTGTCACCTCAACGCCGGCTTGGAATCGCTCGGGGCAACCGACCGGACCGCGCTGTTGCTGCGGTTCTACGAGAGCGCCAGCCACCGCGAGATCGGGGCGGCCCTCAAACTGAATGAAGAGACCGCCAAGAAACGGGTCAACCGGGCGCTGGAGAAACTGCGCTGCTTCCTGATGAAGAAAGGCGTCGTCCTGTCCGTCACCGGCTTGGCCGCGACGTTGAGTGCGCATGTGGCGTCGGCGACCCCGCCCGGCTTGGCGGCGACAGTCAGCGCGGCGGTATTGACCGGCACCGGCGAGACTTTGGCCGCAACCTCAACCCTCATGCTCGCGAAAGGAGCCTTGAAAGCCATGTTCATCGCCAAAGTCAAAACCGTCAGTCTCGCCGCCGCCGCCTGCCTCGTCGTGGCCGGCACCGGTATCGTGGCTGCGAAACACTTGGCGGGGTCGTCAACTGGTCTGGTGGCCGACCAAACCACGCCGGCAGCGGTTCGACCGGACACGTCAGCGACCCCATCCACGCACCGGCTTGCCACGCCAGCGCAGCCTGTCACTGAGGCGGTCGCTCCGGCCATCGCTCCAGCAACCCCCGTGGTTGTCTGGGGCAAAGCCGAGCAGGGCGTGCAGGCGGGGGTGGCCATGGTCACACCGCAGGTGGCGGTGGATGCCCCAATCGAGTTTGAGATCCATTTGCGGAACCAGACCGACCGTCAGGTTTCGCTGGCCAATGCCGGCGCCCTGACCAGCGCCGGTCCGCCGCACAAGGGTTGGACCATCACGGTGATTGGTGACCGCAAGACCTGGCAGGCCAAATGGGTGCCCGTGAAGGATCTGCCCCTCGAACCGGGCCTGGTGGAACTTGCCCCGGGTGAAGCGACCCGGCTGAGCGTGGCGATCCAGCCCGGCGCGTGGGAATTCGTGGAAGTCGGCAGGAGCGGCCGGCCGCGTCCACTCCCGAGTCTGCCGGTTGGTCATTACTCGGTTACTGCGGCCTACACCCAAGGACGTCCGTCCGATGCCGGGTGGTGGGGGACGTTGGTTGGCGGGCCGGCATCGCTCACCGTCGGCAATCCGCCCCCGGAACCGGCCCAAGTGCCCGTCAACCAGGTGGTTCCAGCCCCGGAGAGCATTGAACAACAGAAAGCACGCGAGTCGAAGATGAAACAAGACGCTGGCCGCTGATCCCTGTGCTTTCCCTGCAACCCCGGAGTTGCAGACCAAACATGATGCCTTGCCACCGCCGCTCCCGCCTCCGGGGGCGGCGGTTTTCATTTCTCGGCTGAAAGGTTCCTGCCTCCGGCCGGCTGTGGTCCCGAAGAATTCTGAAAAATCCGCGGCGACTGCCGGAACAGATAGGGAAACCTCAGGAAGGAACCTTATGCATTTGAACT
>JBFZFE010000369.1:0-3061 GCA_041306525.1 Verrucomicrobiota bacterium
TCCGCGCCTTGATGAACTCGCGCACCACCTTCTTGACCACGGTCAGCCGGTCCACCTGTTTGCCGTCGAGCTTGAAGTCCAGCGCCTGCATCGAACCCGAAACGTCCACCGCCAGCACGATATCAATGCCTTCCGTCCGCAACTTGCTCTCGCTCCGCCCCAGTTGCGGCCGCGCCAACGCCACAATCAACAGCGTCAGCGCCATGCCACGCAGAACCAGCAACGTTACCGGTCCAAACCGCGCCCAGACCGATCCTTCGCCCTGCGCCGCGCTTAGCGACGAAAACTTCAGTCCACCGCGACGCCCCGCCATGCGCTGCCGCCACCACCATACCGGCAGGAGTGCGAGCAGCAGCAAAAGCCATGGAGTCGCGAATCTCATTTCGTCTCCAGCACAAACTTCTGCGCCGCCCCGAACGCCCGTTGCCGGTCGGCATCTCCTGGCTGCAAACGCGCGAACTTCACCAGATCCGATTCGGTTAGAAACGCCGACAGCAGACTCATGTGCTCAGCCGGCAAGCTCGCCTGCGCCAGAAACTCCTCGGTGGTGCGCTCCGGCGCCCGCAGTCCGAAACGTCCTTCGATATAGTGACGCACAATGTCGGAAAGCCGCGTGTAGAACTGCTCCACCGGCAAGTTCGCCGCCCGCAACTCCGCCAATGCCGCCATCGCCACATCAAACGGCAGCGGCGGCGGGGTCACCGGCTTCACTGTCAAAGGAGCTTTCCGAAAACGCCGCCAAAGCCACCAAGCCAGGATACCGGCTGCCACCAAGGCCAGCGCCACCCAAACCGGCCACCAAGCATGCGGCACTGGCACCATGCCCTTGATGTCGCGGATGTCGTTGATGACGTTGGTATCCATGTCCACGAAAGTGGGAGGGGCCTCAGCGCCCCGACCGACTAACTTCCTCCTCAAACTCCCAGGGCCAAGGGTGGGTCACAAGATCGCGGTCACGCAGGCTCGTCGCATCCCACAAGTCCGGTTTCGCGACCAGTCCCTTCCTCACCGGGTTCTGGACAATGTAATCCGCCACATACTCAAACTGCCGGGCAGAGCGAATCCATGTTTCGTAGTAGCTGTCCTGCCACTCGCAGCCCTTTGCTGAAAGTCTCACACAGGTCTTTGCCGCGACGAAGCTCATGATGGAGTGCATGAACTTCGGTAGCGTGCAGCCATCGTTCAGACCCACGAGTGCATGCCAGTGATCGGGCATGACGATGAAGGCGGCGAGGAGAATCTGGTTGTGCTGAACCGCATGTCGAAGCGCGGAGGAGATGATGGCGCGCTCTGCGATGCCCAGCGCGGGTTTGCGAGGCTGGACGCACTTGGTGATGAAAACGGTGAGTCCGGGGTCGGTCCGACGATGCAGGCGTAGGTTGGCGGAATGAGGCGCAGGGGGTCGGGGCACTAAGGCCCCTCCCACATTACCGCAGGCTCTTCCCACATTTTTCAGGATGGGGGTGTTCATGCCCTTCTCTCCCTCATTCGGAAGAACTTCACCAGTGGCAGCATGTAGTCGGTGCCGCAGCGGATGTCGATGTGGTCCACGGCGGCGCTGCGCAGGAGTTCGCGCAACTTGGCCAGGCGGGCAGTGGCGCGTTGGGCGAAGGCTTGCCGGACCCGTCTGTCGAAAGTGTCAACGAGCGCGCGCTCGCCGGTCTCGGCATCGCGGAGTTCGAGGAGACCGACGGGTGGCAGTTCGTCCTCCCGGGGGTCGCGCAGGCTGAGGGCGACCACATCATGGCGTTTGCCGGTGACACGGAGTTGTTTGAGGAACGATTTGTCCTGGAAATCGGAGAGCAGGAAACAGACGGCGCGCCGGCGTTGGACGCTGTTCAGGTAGTCGAGCGCGCCGGCAATGTTGGTGCCGGTGGCCTGGGGGCGGAACGCGAGGATCTCGCGAATGACGCGCAGCACGTGCCGGCGGCCTTTCTGGGGCGGGACGAAGCGTTCGATGCGGTCGGTGAACATGATCAGGCCGACCTTGTCGTTGTTGCGGATGGCGGAGAACGCGAGGACGGCGGCGAGCTCGGCGGCGAGTTCGTTCTTGGTCTGGCGGACGCTGCCGAACTGCCCCGAGGCGCTGACGTCCACGGCGAGCATGACGGTGAGTTCGCGTTCTTCCTTGAACTTCTTGATGAAGGGATGGCCGAAGCGGGCGGTGACGTTCCAGTCGATGGCGCGGACCTCGTCACCGGGCTGGTATTCGCGGACCTCCTCGAACTCCATGCCGCGCCCCTTGAACACAGAATGGTATTGCCCGCCCAGCACGTCGGTGACTTCCCGGTTGGTGCGGATCTCGATCTGGCGGACTTTGCGGAGAATTTCCTTGGGAATCACGGGACCGGCACTTCGTCAAAGATGCGCTTGATGACGTCTTCGCTCGTTTTGTCTTCCGCCTCGGCCTCGTAGCTGACGATCACGCGGTGGCGGAGGACGTCCATGCCGATGGTCTTCACGTCTTGCGGCGTCACGTAGCCGCGTCCCTGCAGGAACGCGTACGCCTTGGCGGCGATGGCGAGATAAATGGTCGCGCGCGGCGACGCGCCGTACTCGATCAGGTCGGCGACATCGATGTTGTACGACTTCGGGTCGCGCGTGGCGAAGATCAAGTCCACGATGTAATTCTTGATCTTGTCGTCCATGTAAACGGCATCCACGACCTTGCGGGCGGCGAGGATCTGGGCGGGCGTGACGACCGGGTTGGTGGCGATGGTCTGACCGGTCTCGGCCATGCGATCCATGATCTCGCGTTCCTCCTGCTTGGTCGGGTAGCCGATTTGCAGCTTCAACATGAACCGGTCGACCTGCGCTTCCGGCAACGGGTAGGTCCCCTCCTGCTCAATCGGGTTCATCGTCGCCAGCACCAGAAACGGCGTCGGCAGCTTGAACGTCTGGTCGCCGATGGTGACCTGGCGTTCCTGCATCGCTTCGAGCAACGCACTCTGGACCTTGGCGGGCGCGCGGTTGATTTCGTCGGCGAGGATGATGTTGGCGAACACCGGGCCGCGGACGAACTCGAACTGGCGGCGTCCGCCGGCGCCGGTTTCCTGGATGA
>JBFZFE010000370.1:0-17579 GCA_041306525.1 Verrucomicrobiota bacterium
GGGTCCACCTGTTTCAGGCCGCCATACCGGCTGCCCATGCCTGCTGCCAACACCAAGAGCGTAGGTTTCATAATTTCGGCAATTTAATACTGGCTTTAAATCGATGTCCACAAGAAGCGCATCTCATTGTGCGACCACCTGGTCGTCAGCTTGATCAGAATAGATAGAGATCAATCAGCATCCAGCGGGCTGGTGACACGTGAGCTCGACGGCTCATCTCGGTCAATGCCGGTAACAGCAGCGGGCTGGGGCGTTCGCGTCTCCCGCGGATAATGTCAGCGGCTAGTGTTTCCAAAGCTGCTTTGTGCTGTTCGTAAGCCAGTCGCAGCACATCGCCATAGGCCAGTTCGGTTCCGGCCGGTAGCGCCACGTCAAGGGCCACTTTGCCCGTGCTCAGCGTGACCGTGGTCGGGTCGGGAACCAGCAGCAGGTCGAATATCTTCAGCCAGCCGTCGGTTCGTTGGCGTTGGCCGTCGCGGAGGACAAACAATCCGCCGTCCTTGGCGAGCGGCAACTTCATCGGGTCAGCATACGGATGAGCTGCCACAAAAGCTTCGGTGATTGCGGGCGGCGTTTCCTTGGCAAGATAATCGGGAGGACTGGCCCAGCCCCGTTTGACGGCCAAGCCGTGGGCGACAACCTCGTGGGCCATGGGACCGGCTTTCGAGAGGAAGAATTGCCGGTAATCGTTCGGCTGGCGGAGGAACGGATCGAGTTTCTTCTCGAAAATCTCCTTGCGCCACGCCGCCGCAGTGGTTTCGAGCGCCGCCAAGCCTTGACGCAATGCGGCCGCGTCGGTCGCGGTTCGTTGCGTCGCCGGCGGGCCCTCCAGACAGCGCTCGGTCAATGCCCGCCACGCCAGCCCAATCAGACACAGGGAACGTTGTTTGGTCTGGAGCGCCGTTTCGATTTCCTCCACCAAGGCCGGCAACTCCTTTGCCGATTGCCCGTGGATGTAACGCAGGAAGAACTGGGCGCCCGGGTCATTCGGCAAAGTCGTCTTCAGCGTTGCTTCCACCTTGTCCCACGGCCACACGCGATGGCCGCGGGTCTGGGCGGCGTACCACTGGATAATGGTGCTCTGCAGGACTTCCATCTCGCGCATATCCGGCTTGGTGATGGCCGCCGGTGACGGTTGTGACGCTGGCTGCGCGATGACAGGAGGCGGGGAAAGAACTTTGTCGGTGCGCGTGCAGGAAACCGTCGCCAACCCGATGCAGACGGCCGTGCCGGCGGTGGTCAACGCCTGGGGCATGTGCCAAACTTCCCGGTAACATTCCGTGCCGTGCCGGCGCTGAAGCCAGCAACCGCCCTGACAGGCAGGCGCGTAGGCACAAGCTCCACAGCGGCCCGCGGGCTCCCAAGCGCGCAAGTCGGCAAAGCCCGTTGCCCAGATCTCGGCCAACGGGCGCGTGTGCAGGTTGCCGGCGCTTGCCGAGCGATCCCACGTGGTGCAGGGCATCACGTTGCCATCCGGCAACACGACGCATTGGAGCTTGCCCGCGCCGCAGAAGAAACGCGCCTCACGCACCAACGGCTCCCAATAGCCGCAGTACCCGATCTCATCGGCCATCGTGACGGGGAAATGGTTGCGTTTGGCGGCGGCGAATTCCAGCAGGTGCTTGAGCTGCTGACGCGAGAGGAACAAGTCGGGACGCTCCTGTGCCCGGCCCGCGGGCACCAACAGGTGCAAACCCCATTCGGTCGCGCCACTTTCGAGCACCAAACCGAAGGTTGCCGGCAACTGGCGGAAATTTGCGGTGGTCACCGTCGTGCCGGCGGCCACCCGGCCGGGAATCAGTGCCGAGAAATAGGCGAGGCTGTTGATTGCCTGCTCGAAAGCACCGCGGCCGCGAAACGCATCATGAACCGACGGCGGTCCATCGAGACTCACCGCGACGAAGTACGGTGGCCAGGACTCGAGCGCGCGTTGCTGGGCGGGCGTCGGCATGGCGGCGGTGTTCAAACTCCAGCGAACCCGGCGGGCGAACAGCAATTTGATAATGGCGGACAGGTGCGGATGCGCCAACGGTTCGCCACCGGTCAGGAGCAATTCCTCGACTCCCAACGCGCTTGCCTGCTCAATCAGGCTGGTCGCCAATTCCAGCGATGAGTGTTGGGTGTTGTGTGGAGCGGCGTTGCTCAGGCAATGCGGACAATGCAACGGGCAGGATTGTGTCACCATCCATTGGACCAGACGTGGTGACCGGGTCCAGCCATGCTCCTGGAAGAACGCGGCTTCATCAGTGGGGCCAGTCGGTTCACGATGTCGTTGGGCAGCGGCGAATGTGGCCATGGAGATCCTCTGTTGATGGCAGAATATCGCGCCGATGCTGGTCCGGCAAAGGCAAAGCTTGCGGGAATGGCTCTCGACCGGTTGGGCGGTGTGCGGTATGGAAACAGGGCATCATGAGATTTGTTTGTGTTGTTTACGGTTGCTTGTTGGTTGTTGCCGGCCAGGTGGCGGGTCAAGCGACCAACCAGGTGACGAAGGCGTTGACGTTGCGGGAGTGCATTGAGCGGGCGTTGGTGAACAATCTGGAATTGAGCGTGGAGCGGTTGAACCCGGCAATTGCGCAGTGGGGCGTGGTCGGGGCGCAGAGCGCTTTCGAGCCGGTATTGTCGGGTGGGTTGTCGTACAGCGACCGGACCTCGCCGTTGAGCGGCGGCGGATCGGCGAAGTCGCACTCGTTGGAGCCGAACCTGGCATTGAGCGGGCGGTTGCCGACGGGAACGGGGTATGAGTTTTTCGGTGACGATGCGCGGGTGGGCGGCTTGGGCATCACCAATTTTCTTTATAGCGGCAGCGTGGGGGTGACGGTGACGCAGCCGTTGCTGCGGGACTTCTGGTTTGGGCCGAATCTTGCCGGTATTCGGGTGGCGCGGCGGAACCTGAACATCGCGGAGTTCAATTTCACGCGGCTGGTGATGAACAAGGTCAGTGAGGTGGGCCAGGCGTATTATGAATTGGTGTTTGCGCTGGAGAATCAGCGGGCGAAGTTGGGGGACCTGACGCGGGCGAAACAGTTGCTGGCGGAGAATCGGAAACGCGTTGAGATTGGCGTCATGTCGCCGCTGGATGTGACGCAGGCGGAGGCGGGCGTGGCGGAGCGGGAGGAAGCAGTGATCGTGGCGGAGCGTCAGATTCTGAACAATGAGAACACGCTCAAACGTCTGATCACAACCGACGTGGACGAGTTCGCGGGCATTGCGCTGGTGCCGGTGGATTTGCCGGTAATGGAAACAGTGGAGTTGGACGTGACGCGGAGCACGCGGCTGGCTTTGGCGGGGCGCCCCGATTTTCGTGCGGCACAGGAGGCCGTGGAGCGGCAGAACATCGTGGTGCGTTTCAATCGCAACCAGCTTTGGCCGCGGGTGGATTTGCAGGCGAGCTACGCCGCGAGCGGCCGCGCGAGTGGTTTCGGTGACTTGACCAGTGACCAGTTCAGTGGCGATTACCCGGCCTGGAGCGTGGGGGTTGTGGTGCGCGTGCCGCTGGGCAACCGGCAGGCGCGGGCGAATTATCAGATTGCGCGTCTGGACGCGGAGCAGACGTTGCTGGCTCTCAAGCAGCTGGAGCAGAACATCGTGGTGGAGGTGGACAACGCAGTGGGCCAGGTGCAAACCAATTTGAAGCGACTGCATGCCACGCGTGTCGCACATCGGCTCGCGCAGGAATCCCTGAAGGCGGAGGAGGCCAAGCTGCGTGCCGGTAGCTCGACAAGTTTTCTGGTCTTGCAGGCGCAATCACAACTGGCGGCGGCCCATTCGGCGGAGGTGCGCGCGCGCTCCGACTATGCGCAGTCGATGATTGCGCTGGCGCGCGCCGAAGGCAGCACGCTGAGTCGTTACCGGATCGAGCTGGAGAAAGGAGAATAGTGCATCCTGAGTTTATTCGGATCGGGGATTTCGCGATCAACTCCTACGGTGTGTTGGTGGCGCTGGGGTTTTTGCTGGGGCTGATGTTGGCCGCCAAGCGGGCGCAGGTGGCCGGGATTGAGCCGCGACATATCAGCGACCTCGGCGTGGTATTGGTGCTCGCCGGGATGGGGTCGGCGAAGATTTTCTACATTGTCTTTTTCTGGGATGACTTTCTTGCCGGCTGGCGCGATGCGGGTGTGAAGTCGTTGCGCGAAGGTTTCGTTTTTTACGGTGGGTTCATCGGCGCGTCGATTGGCACCATCATTTTTGCGCGACGCCGGGGACTGGCGCTCTGGCAGTTGGCGGATGTGATGGCGCCCTCGGTGGCGCTGGGCCATGCGCTGGGCCGGTTGGGTTGTTTCTTCAACGGCTGTTGCTACGGGAAGGCATGCACGTTGGCTTGGGCCGTGCACTATCCCAAGCCGCATCTGATGCACGACATCCCCGTTCATCCGACGCAAGTCTATGAGGCGCTCGGCAACGCCTTGCTGTTGGGGTGGTTGCTGTGGCTCACCGGCCGGAAGAAGTTCACAGGGCAAGTGTGGTGGTGTTACGTCTTGAGCTATGGCGTGCTGCGGTTTGTCATCGAATTTGCCCGTGGAGATTACCCGATTCGCTACGTGGGGGGATTGACCTTGGGACATCTGGTGGCGATCGGCATGATGGGCATCGCGCTGGGGGCGATGTGGTTTCTGGGACGCCAGAAAACAAAGTTGCAAAGCTAAGACGGCAAACCTATCGTGCCGCCTATGGAGCAGGTCCCCTTGAAGATTGCGGTCTATCCCGGCAGCTTCGATCCCGTCACCAACGGCCACCTGGATGTGGCGCGTCGTGCAGCGATGATGTTCGACAAGGTGATCGTGGCCCTGACGCATAACGTCGAGAAATCGCCGACTTTCTCGATTGGCGAGCGGGTCGAGCTGACACGACAGGCCATTGGGGATGTCCCGAATATTGAAGTGGACGCATTTGACGGCCTGCTGGTGCATTACGTGCGACAAAAAGGCGCCTTGGTCATCGTGCGTGGACTGCGAGCGGTCTCGGATTTCGAGTATGAATTGCAGTTGGCTCTCATGAATCGGGAACTGGAGCCAAGAGTGGAAACCATTTTCCTGGCGCCCAAGGACGAATACACGTTCATCAGTTCGCGGTTGGTCAAAGAAATTGCTAAGTTGGGTGGTGACGTGAGCGCTTTCGTTCCGCCGGCTGTCAAAACGGCGTTGGCGCGGAAGTTTGCGGCGCGTAAATAGGCGCGGGGCGATAAACCGCGCCGGGGAGACGGACAATGAAGGTAAATGTTAAACGCATCCCAATTGATGGCGAGCAGCTCAGCGGCAGCGAACCGGGATCGATTATTGAGATAGAGGACGAAGATGTGCATTTCACGGCGCTTGTGGAGTTCGACCTCTTTGCGCAAATCCAAGGCCCGGCGCTACTTGTGACCGGTAAGCTGCGCACCAAGGTGGGAATGCGCTGCAGCCGGTGCCTGCGACCGTTCGACCAGCGGCTGCTGGTGCCGGATTTTGTATTCCATCAGGAGTTGACCGGGGAGGACTTCGTGGACTTGACGCCCCAGATGCGGGAAGATATTATCCTCGCGCTTCCCCAACGGGCACTTTGCGAGCGAAACTGCAAAGGGTTGTGCCCTGTTTGTGGGAAGGATTTGAACAAGAGCGCGTGCGGCTGTCAGGTGGCCCCGAAAGACCTGCGCTGGCATGCGCTGGACCAGTTGAAACTTAAGTAACGGAGAATTTCCATGGGTGTCCCGAAACGGCGAATGTCCAAAATGCGCTTGCGCACACGCAAGGCCTCACACCGGCCCACCGCGCCGGAACTTGCCAAGTGCCCGCAGTGCGGCGCGGCCAATCGTCCGCACCGCGTCTGCCCGGGTTGTGGCTATTACAAAGGCCGGCAAGTCGAGTCCGTCAACGCCGCTTAACCGGCATGAGAATCGCCGTCGATGCGATGGGGGGCGACTTTGCACCCCAAAACATCGTTGCGGGAGTCGTTGAAGGCTTACGCAACGGGGGACCGATCACCCGGTTATATTTGGTCGGTGACAAAGCACGCCTCGAAGTCGAGCTCGCCAAGCATGCCGTGCGCGATCCACGGCTGGAAGTCGTTCACGCCAGCGAGGTCATCGCCATGGATGACTCGCCGGTGCAAGCTGTTCGGCGCAAGAAAGATAGCTCGATGTGCCGGGCGATCGACTTGGTCAAGGCCGGCCAAGCAGATGCCGTGGTTTCTGCCGGTAACACCGGCGCCCTGCTGACGGCAGCTCATCTGAAGCTCCGGACTTTGGAAGGTGTCGACCGCCCTGGTTTGGCTTGTCTGATGCCGGCGCCGGACAATGTTTTCGTACTGATGGATGCCGGTGCCAATCTCGAACCGCATCCCATCAACCTGGTCCAGTACGCCGTCATGGGCAGCCTGTATTCGCAGCGGATTTTGCATTACAAGAATCCGCGGGTGGCTGTTTTTTCCATGGGCTCAGAGGAAATGAAGGGCAATGAGCTGACTCTCGAGGCTCACCGGCAGCTCAAACTGACAGGTTTGAATTTCGTCGGCAACATTGACGGTCATGACCTGTTTAGCAACGTTGCCGATGTCATCGTTGCGGATGCGTTTGTCGGCAATGCGGTTCTCAAAACCATTGAGAGTACAGCGCGACTGGTGACCAGTTGGCTGCGAACGGCCATTAAAAAGAACCCGCTCCGCATCTGCGGCGCCATTCTGGCGGGCGGGGCTTTTCGCGACCTGAAACGGAAGGCGGACCCTGACGAGTACGGCGGCGCCGTGCTTCTGGGCGTCAACGGAATCTGCATCAAAGCGCACGGGTCCAGTTCGCCCAACGCGATCAAGAACGCTTTGCGTGTGGCTGCTGAGTTTGTCCAAGTGCAGTTCAACGAGCACATCATCGAGGAGATCAAGAAGGTCAATGCCCAACTCCGCCAAACAGAACCTGCGCAACCCCCGGTCAAAGCAACCTCCTAGATCGGTTCACATTGTCGGCACCGGCTCCTACTTGCCTGATCGGATCCTGAGCAACGCCGATCTCGAAAAGATGGTGGACACCACCGACGAGTGGATTGTCACCCGGTCAGGAATCAAGGAGCGGCGCATTGCTCCCGATTGGATGTGCACCTCCGACATGGCGACCGAAGCCGCGCGGCGGGCCATCGAGCAGGCCGGTATCCGCGAGGACGAGATCGACCTGATCATCTGCGCGACGATCACGCCCGACATGCCCTTTCCCTCCACCGCCTGTTTGGTGCAACACAAGTTGCGCGCCAAACGCGCGGCCGCTTTCGACATTGAGGCGGCATGCTCAGGTTTTCTTTACGCCCTGGAAATTGGCCAACAATTCATCACCTCCGGCACCTACAACACGGTGCTGGTGATCGGTGCGGAAAAACTCTCCACGATTGTCGATTGGCAGGATCGTGCGACGTGCGTCCTGTTTGGCGATGGCGCTGGGGCGGCGATTTTGCGCAGCCGCGGCGAGGAGCATGGAATCATCACGACGTGCATGGGAGCCGACGGATCCCAGTCGGACATCTTGTTGATGCCGGCAGGTGGCGCAAAGTTCCCGGCCTCCAAGGAATCAGTCAGCGGTCGAATGCACTACCTGAAGATGGAAGGCAAAGAAGTTTACAAGAACGCCGTCATCCCGATGCAGACCGCTGCCGAGACGGCCTTGGCCAAGTGCGGACTCACAATCAACGATATCAAGTGCGTGATTCCCCATCAGGCTAACATCCGCATCATCGAGGCGATTGCCGATCGCATCCAGGCGCCGATGGAAAAGGTCTACATCAATTTGCATCGCTATGGGAATGTATCAGCCGCGTCGATTGCGATTGCCCTCGATGAAGCGGCCCGAGCCGGACGGTTTCAGCGCGGCGATTTGATCCTGCTGATCGTTTTCGGCAGCGGCCTGACTTGGGCCTCCTGTGTTATTCAGTGGTAAAGGTCTGGCGCAGCCAGGTCTGACCGGTTGACACTCCGGTGGTGCAGTGTTACGGTTTTTGCGTTTCGAGGGAGACCCGTCCATGGCTTCAACAAGACGTGATCTATCGGGAGTGTTTGACACCGAGCTGCGAGGCCAGTGCGTGCGCAAAGCTGCGGTGCTGGAGAAAAGCTTCCACCTCAGCCACAAGGGGATCACCTTTGCCAGCGACACGGCACTGGCTGAGTGGACCGAAGTCGGTGTGGAGATGAGGTTGCCCCAGCTGACCGCCCTCGGGCGCGCTCGTTCGATCGTCTGTCGCGCCGTTGTCGTTCAGTGCAGTCGTCGCGTGCCCGGCCCGGGCTACGATGTTGCGCTGCTGTTTTTGAATTTGCCCAAGAACGCCCAAAACAAAATAGACATTCTGCCGGAGACACTCAGTCCCCTCAGCATTTCGATTACCTGGTAATCCATGGAATACCTTCATAGCCTGTTGAAATTCGCCATCGATCAGGGCGCATCTGACATTCACGTCAAACCAAACCACCGGGCGACGATCCGTGTTTCGGGTGAACTGTTTCCCGTGCAAGACGCGCCGACAGTCGAGCAAGTGGAAGAGATTGTCCGGTTGGTTCTGCCGCCGCATCTGATCTCGCGTTTGGAGCGCGACCGTGAAGTTGACTTCTCCTACTTGCACCAAGGTATCGGCCGGTATCGTGTGAACGTGTTCTATCAACGCGGCCAGTTGTGCCTGGCGATGCGCTTTGTCAAAGCCAACATCCCCTCTTTTGCTGACCTGCACCTGCCGCCGCAACTTGCAAAGATTGCCGGCTCGGATCGCGGCATCATCTTTGTTACCGGCGCAACGGGCTCAGGAAAATCGAGCACGATGGCGGCGATGATCGAGCACATCAACACCACTGAGAAATGCCACATCGTCACGCTCGAGGATCCGGTGGAATACGTTTTCGAGGATAAACAATCCGTCATTGAACAACGCGAGATCGGCCTCGACACGTTGAGCTTTGAGCGCGCCCTTGTCCATGTCATGCGGCAGGATCCCGACGTCATCATGGTCGGCGAAATGCGTGACAGCCAGTCATTCATGGCCGCCCTTTCGGCCGCCGATACCGGTCACCTAGTGTTGACGACGTTGCACACAACGACGGCGTATTCTTCGATCGGTCGCATTCTGGATTTTTTCCCGGCCCACGAGCGCGATCAGATTCGACGGCAGATCTCCGCCAATCTGCTGGCCGTGGTATGCCAGCGGCTCGTGCCGGGAATCTCCAGCGGAGTGGTGCCGGCCGTGGAAATCATGATGAACACGCCGACCGTGCGCAAGCTGATCGAGGAAAATCGTCTCGATAAACTGCACGCCGCGGTCGAGACCGGCAAGGAAGACGGGATGCAGACGTTCAATCAATCGCTTTATCAACTGGTGAAAGCGAAGATGATCACGGAGGAAAACGCGCTCCTTCGGGCCACCAACCCTGATGCGCTCAAGATGAACCTGCGCGGGATTTTCCTTGATGAGTCGCGCCGCATCCTGGCCTCGGCGTAGTCCGGCAGCGTTGAAAAGCAGTTCGTGTTTGCTATAGTGCGCGCCTGTTCAGGCGAGTCGCACATGGAAGACACTATTGCTGCAATCTCCACCCCAGTCGGTCCCGGCGGCATCGCCATCATCCGCCTCTCTGGTCCACAGGCGCTCGCCGTGGCTGACCTCATTTTTCAGAATGCTCACGGACGGCCTTCCTCCTTCTCAACCCACACGCTTCATTACGGACAGATCCAGCATCATGGGCGTGTCCTGGATCAAGTTCTGCTCAGCGTCATGCGCGCTCCGCGTTCGTACACCTGCGAAGATGTGGTCGAGATCAATTGTCATGGCGGCCTCCAGACTGCGCGCAGCATTCTGGAATGTTGCGTCGCTCAAGGGGCGCGACTCGCTGCGCCGGGGGAGTTCACACAGCGCGCCTTCTTGAATGGACGCCTCGATCTGACACAAGCAGAGGCCGTCATGGATTTGATACAAGCTCGCACGGAACGCGCACAAGCGATGGCAAACAGCGCGCTGGAGGGCCACTTGTCGAAACGGCTTCTCACCATACAGAACCAGCTCATTTCCGTCTTGGCCAACATCGAGGCCCACATCGACTTTCCGGAGGAAGACATCACCCCAGCGTCTCTGGAACAACTGCAACGAGAAATCACTAATATCGTTAAAGAACTTACCCAACTGCTCGCCACTTCCCGCGAAGGACAAGTTCTTCGGGAAGGAATCACCATTACGATCATTGGTCGGCCCAATGTCGGAAAGTCCAGCCTGCTCAATTCACTGCTTGGACGCGACCGGGCCATTGTTTCTCCAATTGCCGGTACAACCCGCGATGTTCTGGAGGAGGTCACTTCCATTCGCGGAATACCCGTGCGCCTCGCCGATACGGCCGGCATTCGAGAGACGCGTGGCCTGATTGAAACCATGGGAATTCACAATACACATAAACAGTTGCAGATAAGCGACATAGCGATACACGTTCTGGACTTGTCCCGATCTTACTCAAAAGCCGACCAACTTCTTGCCGCCAAATACGCTAATCAAGCGGCAATCCAAGTGCTCCATAAATCGGATCAGCCGGTCAGGTTGAGGTTACCGGCAGATTTCCCTTCAGTTCGACAGGTTCGAACCTCTTCCGTAACCGGTGAGGGAATGGAAGAGCTCAGCGACGCCATTGAACAGGCTGTTTTGTCTGACACCCGCGAACAGCACCATGCTGATATCGCCATCAACACGCGTCAATCAGACGTTCTCGCACGAAGCAAGGAACTCCTTGAATGTTCACTGGAACAACTCCGATCCCGCCACGCACCGGAGCTTGTCTCGCAGAACATCAGGCTCGCGCTGAATGCTGTCGATGAAGTTGGCGGCAAAACAGCTCCGGAAGAGATTCTGGATTCCATTTTCTCCAAATTCTGCATCGGGAAGTGAAAGTGCCATTCGTCTATCCAAAGAAATATGATGTCATTGTTGTTGGCGCTGGCCATGCAGGTGTCGAGGCAGCACTGGTTGCCGCGCGGATGGGTTGTGACACGCTCCTGCTAACGACAAATCTGGACACAATTGCACAGATGTCGTGTAACCCGGCCATCGGCGGACTCGCAAAAGGTCATCTGGTGCGGGAAATCGATGCGCTTGGTGGCGAGATGGGGGTAAACACGGACCTTACCGGCATCCAGTTCAGGATGCTCAACACGAAAAAGGGTCCTGCCGTGCGAGCGCCGCGCGCGCAATGCGATAAGAAGGCGTACCAATTCCGCATGAAGGCAGTTGTCGAACGCCAAGACAAACTCGACGTAAAACAGGCACTGATTGAGAGTCTTCGTGTGAGCGATGGTTACGTGACCGGTGTTATTACCAAAACTGACGTAATATTTCAGGGAACAGCGGTTGTTGTGACCACCGGCACCTTTTTGCGTGGGTTGATTCATATTGGCAGCTCTCGCATCAGCGCAGGAAGGTCGGCGGAACCGTCGGCAGAATCGCTTTCAGGCAATCTACGGGACTTGGGTTTCGAAATCGGGCGATTAAAGACCGGTACGCCGCCCAGGGTGAATCGGAAGTCTATTGATTTTTCAAAAGTCGATATTCAACACGGTGACCGCACTCCTTCCTTCTTTTCCCATCGCACCCCTAGATTGTTCCACGTGGAACAAATTCCTTGTTACGTGACCTACACCTCTGACGGGACGAAAGAAGCAATCAGATCAAATCTTCACCTTTCGGCGATGTACTCCGGTCAGATTTCGGGGGTTGGTCCCCGGTATTGTCCATCAATCGAGGATAAGATCGTCAAATTCCCAGAAAAGGAGCGTCACCAGATCTTCTTGGAGCCAGAAGGCCGGGAAACTGAGGAGTTTTATGTCAATGGCGCGTCCACGAGCATGCCAGAGGAAGTGCAATTAGAGATTGTACGCTCAATCATTGGTCTGGAAACAGCAGAGCTGATGAGGCCGGCCTATGCGATTGAGTACGATTATGCGCTGCCGCACCAGTTGCATACGAGTTTGGAGACCAAACTTGTCAAGAACCTGTTCTTTGCAGGTCAGATCAACGGTACATCTGGCTATGAAGAGGCCGCCGCCCAAGGAATGGTGGCAGGTATCAATGCAGCTCTGGGTGTGAGGGGTAAGCGTCAACTGATATTGACGCGAGCGGATAGCTATATTGGGGTGCTGATTGACGATTTGGTGACCAAGGGCGCTGATGAGCCTTACCGCATGTTTACATCACGCGCCGAATACCGTCTTCAACTGCGCCAAGACAATGCAGATCTGCGATTGATGCCGATAGCTCGTGAGTTAGGGTTGGTGGATGACGCCAGGTGGGGTGAGTTTACTGACAAGCGAACGGCAATCGATCGCGAGATCGAAAGGTTGAAGACGATCTTTATTGATGGCACCTCATGCGCCGACCGATTGAGGCGACCCGAAGTGCACTATTCCGATATCCCAGCCGCTGATTTGACGTTACCGAAAGATGTTCAGGAACAGGTCGAAATCCGACTCAAGTACGAAGGCTATATTTCGCGTGATCTCGAGCAAATACAGAAGCTTAAAAAGCTAGAAGAAAAGAAGTTACCTGCTTCTATGGACTATTCAAAGATCGCCGCACTAAGCTTTGAATCACGCCAAAGACTGCAGCGCTTTCGGCCCGATTCCATCGGGCAGGCATCACGGCTGGCGGGTGTCACACCCGCTGATATTGCGGTTCTGCTGGTGTGGCTCAAGAAATCCGCAGCTTAGGCAGTTTGAGTCCCTGAGCTCTTCTCATCGAGAGGAGGCGGCTCAGCACCGGCTGCGGGCTGCGGTTCGACGTCTTTGTCCTTGTCCTTGTCCTTCGCTAAATCGCGAATACTGGGGCGTCGAATGTGTGGCTTGGTGAGCTTGCCGATGGTGAAAAGTTCCTCAATCTCGGTGGCATCGAGGGTCTCATATTCCAAAAGCCCTTCTGCGAGGGCGACAAGCTTGTCCCGCTTGGCAATGATAATGTCCTTCGCGCGGGTGTAAGCCTCGTCAATGATACGGCGAACCTCCTCGTCGATTTCACGTGAGGTTTGCTCACTGACCTCGCGGCCTTTGAAAAGGTCGCGACCAAGGAACATATGCTCCTCGTGAGCGCTGACGTTCACCATGCCGATGCGCTCGCTCATGCCCCATTCCGTAACCATGTGGCGCGCCAGGTAAGTCGCCTGTTTGATGTCGTTGGAGGCGCCGCTAGTCGAGTCGCCAAAGATGACTTCTTCTGCAATTCTTCCGCCCATGATGCCGGCAATCTGATCCAATAGCTGGCGACGGCTGATGCTGAATTTGTCTTTCTCAGGAAGTGACAGTGTCGCACCCAGGTACATGCCGCGTGGCACAATGGTTACTTTGTGCAACGGTTCGCTGTACTCGAGGTTTGCCATCACAAGTGCATGCCCAGCTTCATGATACGCAGTCAGCTTCTTGTCATTATCGTCAATCTTGCGGCTGCGACGTTCACGTCCCCAACGGATCTTGTCACGGGCCTCCTCAAGTTCCTCCAAGCCAACGGCTTTCTTATCATTACGGGCGGCGAGTAGGGCGGCTTCATTGATCAGGTTGGCCAAATCAGCTCCGGAGAATCCGGGGGTGCCGCGGGCAATGACTTTGAGCTCAACTTCTTTGGCGATCTTGATCGCGCGAGCGTGAACCTTCAGGATCTCTTCGCGTCCCTCCAAATCGGGCATGTCGATCACGATCTGACGGTCAAAACGTCCCGGGCGCAGCAAGGCGGCATCCAGCACGTCTGGACGGTTGGTCGCCGCCATGATGATCACGCCTTCCTGGGTGTCGAAACCGTCCATTTCGACCAACAGGGCATTCAAAGTCTGCTCGCGCTCGTCATGTCCGCCGCCCAAGCCTGCCCCACGCTGACGGCCAACGGCATCAATTTCGTCGATGAAGATGATGCAGGGCGCATGCTTCTTGCCTTGCTCGAACATGTCGCGCACCCGGCTGGCACCGACGCCAACAAACATTTCCACAAAATCAGAACCACTGATGCTAAAAAAAGGCACATCTGCTTCCCCTGCAATAGCTTTTGCCAGAAGTGTCTTACCGGTGCCGGGAGGGCCAACCATCAAAACACCCTTTGGAATCCGTCCGCCGAGGCGCTGGAACCTCTTCGGGTCGCGCAGAAAATCGATGATTTCCTCAACCTCTTCCTTGGCTTCGGCCATGCCGGCCACATCCTTGAACGTCACCTTGTTGCGGTCACGGTTCAGCATGCGGGCGCGCGATTTGCCAAAGCTCAAGGCGCCTTTGCCGGCCATTTTGATCTGGCGAACAAAGATGAAGTAAAGCAGGACGATGAACAGGATGAACGGCAGCGCCGACCAGAAGAACTGCATCAAGTACTGGGTCGCTTCAGTGTATTTGGGTTCAACGTTGTGCTGGCGGAAAAATCTCTTCTCCTCGTCGCCAACGCGGGCAGTGGCAAAAAATTTCACTGTTTTCTTTTCGCCATTCACCAACGTGTCGTAATCGCCCTTCACCTTGTCGAGCGCACCCGCGCTCGCTTCGACCGTGACCGTCTTCACATCGCCAGCGACGATCTTCTGCTCCAGTTGACCGTAAGTGATCTCCTCGATGTGCTCCTGTTGCGACTCGCGGAACCGCCAGAGCACGGGAATGAGTATCAACACCGCCAACCAAATCAACATGACTCGCATCGGGAACCGCGGATCGCGCGGCGTTGTCGGGCGTTTTAATTTAGGCAAACGAGAATCTTTGTTGTCCATGATAAATGAGTCGGTGCACCGTCCGACAATCGGGCCGAAGCTAGCACAGCGTTCCGGTCAATGCAATAAACGCATCAGCTCTCGCTGAGGCGCTTTTGCGGGGCATCGAAGAGCATGGTATGCGCCTCGCGCAAGATGGCAGGAATGCGATCCGCAAAGGGATTGCCGGCAATCGCTGCCCGCAACTTGGCCTCATCCATCTGGTCTGCCATGGCACCGGGGAACCAATGGCCGCCGCTGCCGTTGAGCAGGTTGTAACGCATCCGTCCCCAAGGCAGAAGCTCAAGCGCTTTGGCATAGCTCCAGAGCCGCAGGATTTCGACGACGTTTACTTCGTTGGGAATTTGTGAAAACTCCGGCAGGCCCTCCGCCCAACGCGCACACCAGTCGCGCCCCAGAACACGCTCCATCTCGGCCACCAGCCGTTCCTCCATCGGGCCGATGACGGCTGCTGCGTGCTCGTAATGTTCCAGACCGGCAATGTGTTCGTTGAAATCAGACGGCTTCGCGACGCCACAGCTCAACGTGTGAACCTGCGGCCGGGCCAGGCAATACAAGGCATTGAACTGCATCGGTGTCAGCGGTGCACAGAGCTGCGCCATTTTACTCGGCCGCTCCTGCAGCTTGCCGCCTTTGTCGTTCGGGCTGATGATGAACACGCCCACATCTCGTTTCGTCGCCGCCTCGATGCAGGGCCAGTTCAGCGGATTGACGAAATACCAGTGCAGATTCACATAATCGAATTCGCCCGTCTCAATCGCCTTCGTGATCACGCGCGGTGTTGCGTGGGTCGAGAAACCGACAAATCGCACGCGGCCCTCGCGCTGCAGTTGCCGGGCCGCTTCGAGACAGCCGCCCGGGCGCGTGCTCCAGTCGAGCGTTTCATCATTGTTGATTCCGTGCAACCCCAGCAGGTCCACGTAATCAAGTTTCAAGTAGCGGAGCGACTTCTCGAAATTGGCGCGGAATTCTTTCGGATCAGCCTGCGGCGCGACTTTTGTCTGCACGATCAACTTTTCGCGTGGCAGCTTTGGCAACACGGCCCCGAGCTGCATCTCCGATGTGCCATAACCGCGCGCGGTCTCGATGTGGTTGATGCCGAGTTCGAGTGCGCGGTGCACGCACGCTTCGACGTTGGCCCAACTCGTGTGTGGGATTTCTTTTGGATCAACATCCTGCCAGCCATGTTGATAACGCATGCCGCCACAAGAAATGACGGGCATCGGCAAATTCGTCCGGCCAAATCGTCGATAGAACATGGCGCGCAGTTTACTTCTGCATCACGTAATCAGCAATCTCGTACAACACCGGATCGCGTTGCGGCTCCGCGCGCCGCCGCCGTGCCAACGCGCGCAGCATACGCTTCTTCGCCCGTTCCTCTTTTGTTTCCGTCGTCTCCGCCCCGGGCGGGCCGCCCATCTCATTCATCTCGCCGCCCTCCTCGTCGCCAAATTGATCGCCAAATTTCTCCTCGAGCTTTTCCGAATCCTCACCGGCTTCGAGCCGCCGCGTCATCTCCTCCATTTCGGCCGGCATCTTTTCGCCGCTGAGCTCCGACATCCGGCGCATCATGCGACCGAGCTGACGCGGGTCCGGGTTCTCCTCATTCATCCCGGTAAACTCCCGCTCCATCGCCGCCATTGCCGCTTCCATGCGCGGATCATCGGCTCCCTCTGCTCCCGCGGGGTTCGGCGTCTTCTCTGGTTCCTTGCTGCGGCCGATCACCGCGAAAGCCGAAACCAACTTCTTCATCCGATGTTGTTTCCCGTCGGGACAACGCGGCGTCTTGTCGGCGTACGCCAGGCTCCGTGCATAGAAGGAGTAAATCTTATTCGTATCCGGCGAATAATATTCGTAAATAGGCATGTGGCTATATTATCCAACGCGCGCCGCGCCGCAATGCTGTTGCTCGCGTCGGCCGGCTTCGCTCACGCCGAAGGCTGGCCGGTCACCGCCGCGCCGTTTCGCGTCGTCATTCAACGCACCGACAACGCGCCCGCCACTGCCACCGTTGGCGCCGTCAACGTCTGGCCCGGCCCGCTCGACCCAACCAACTGCGCCGTCTACGCCACCACCGCGGCCGGTAACGTCGTCGGCAGCAAGCTTCTCTCGGCCGCACCCGGCGAACCGCTCCGCATCATCTTCGACGCCACGAGCAACGCCGAATCCTTCCACGTCTATCTCAGCCGCACCGGCCCACCGCCAATCCCCGCGTGGGAACCCACCGCCGGCGTGCTGCTCGAAACCCGCGTCGCCGCGCCCGGCAAGTTCGACAACTGGACCGGCGTTCGCGACATGTGGCAAGCCTCCACCAACGTCCAAGGCCGCAGCCTGCTTACACAGGTTTATCAAGGCCACAACCCGCACGGTCCCTCCGCAGGTTTCATCGCACGTTACCGGGGCACGCTGCACATCGACAAGGCCGGTGAGTACGCGCTCGCCACCGTCTCCGGCGACGCTTCCTTTCTCTTTGTCGACGGCAAACTCATCGCGCAATGGCCCGGTTGCCACGGTCCTTGGTCCGGGCGACACGGACAATTCAACGGCAAACTTCGGCTCACCGCCGGTCCCCACGCATTCGAGTATTACCACGCGCACTGCGGCAACGAGCCGCTCGCCCAAATCGCTTGGCGCCCGCCTGGCCGTGACCGCTTCGAAGTGGTCCCTGAATCTGTGTTTGGCGCCATCGCGCGTTTTCAAGTTACCGGCGCTGAACCGTCCCCCGCTCATGCCGGTCTGCTCTATGCGGTATGGGAACCACATGAACACACCACGCTCCAAGGACTGCACCTCATCACGATGAAGTTCAAAGTGCCCGGCAACGATCCGCCCCGCACCTACCACTGGAACTTCGACGATGGGCGCACCGCGACCGGCAACAACATCGA
>JBFZFE010000371.1:0-3961 GCA_041306525.1 Verrucomicrobiota bacterium
CGGTCCCCACGCATTCGAGTATTACCACGCGCACTGCGGCAACGAGCCGCTCGCCCAAATCGCTTGGCGCCCGCCTGGCCGCGACCGCTTCGAAGTGGTCCCTGAATCTGTGTTTGGCGCCATCGCGCGTTTTCAAGTTACCGGCGCTGAACCGTCCCCCGCTCATGCCGGTCTGCTCTATGCGGAATGGGAACCACATGAACACACCACGCTCCAAGGACTGCACCTCATCACGATGAAGTTCAAAGTGCCCGGCAACGATCCGCCCCGCACCTACCACTGGAACTTCGACGATGGGCGCACAGCGACTGGCAACAGCATCGAGCATCTCTTCGTCCGTCCCGGTAGCCGCACCGTCAAACTCACCGCTCGCGCTGCCGACAAAACCGTCGCCACCGCCACATTTCAGATCGCGGTTCGCCCTCACTGGTCACAGACCGAAGAATGGCCCGGCAACGTCGCGCGCCAACAAAAACAAACACTCCAGAAGATGGATCTCGCCGCGTTGCCCATTCAGGATCTCGCTTACCTCATTCGTTACGCCAACGTCCTGCAGGACCACGCCCTGCTCGACCAGATCGGCCTCGCCTGTTGGACTCGACAGAAAGAAATCAGCGCCGCCGATGCCAACATCTTCTACACCCTCGTGCTGCATTACCTTGACCCGCAAGTCCGCGATTACCCCCGCGCCGAAGAAGCCTGCCGGGCCGCGCTCGCGTTGACTGGCGCCGACCCGCTGCTACAGGAACGTTGCCGGTTGCGCCTCGCCGAACTCCTGATCCATTTCCGCGGCCGCCCCGCCGAAGCCGGCAAGCTGCTCAATGAAATTCAAGCCGACCGGCTCGCCACCCATGAGAAACGACAGCAACAGATTCTGCGTGGCGACATCGCGTTCGCGCAGGGCGAACTCGCCACGGCCCGTCAACTCTTTGATGCCATCAATACGCACACCACCGTTACTGATCCACAATCCATGTTGCGCCGCCGCGGCCGCCTCGAAGGCGCACAACTGCATCTCGCCCGCGGCAATCTCGACGAAGCCGAGCGGATGTTACGCGCCGTCATCTGGGACACGCCCGCCGAACAACTCTCCATTGAGACCGGCCTCGCGTTGCTCAAGCTCCACCTCGCCCGCAAGGAGTTTCCGCTCGCACTCACCCGTTGCACCAGCCTGCTGCACGTCGCCGAAAACGACAACGCCCGCGCCGAACTGCTTTACCACTTCATCGAAATCAACTTCGCCCTCGGCCAGGACACCCCCGCCCGTGCCGCCCTCGCCAAACTCCTCAAGGACCACCCCTACACCGAGCCCGCCGCCCGCGCCAAAGACAAGTGGCCCACGCCCTGAAGTTGCACCGCGCGCCGAGGCACGATTGTCAGAAGAAGCTTCTCACCAAGAGAGTCGTTTATTTGTAGCCAGACGCCGGCTCACTGCTCTGCGGCCGGTAAATCGTCCGCGGCGGCGCCACAACTTGGCGCCGTTGCGGCGTCAAGCGTGCCAACAACTCCGGACTCGGGGTGTAGCCATGGCGGAACCCGCCCCAACTCGGACCGTACCGATAGACCGCGATCCGCCGCTGGCCGGGATTCACGCGCCGCGCTGAGCCGTGCATGATTGCGTCGACAAACACCAGCGCATCACCCTTGTTCAGTTGCACCTCGATCGCGCCTTCGATGCCGTCAACGGAGTTACCGGACCTCCAGCCCTGAGTCGCGCGCTGCGGGTGGGCGAAGTTGGATTTGTGACTACCCGGGATCACCATCGTCGCGCCGTCGCCCGGGCCGATATCCGGAGCGCTTCGACCTCGTTCACGCCCAACGCCCCGCGCAGAATGATGAACCCGCGCAAGTCGAACAGGTAAACGTCCATCTCCGAAATCATGGCCGACACCATCGCCCTGAACCAAGCACTGTCAAATCGCCATGCCTAGGAACCGGAAGAACGAACCGGTAATATCCCCAACGGTGATTCGCGACTATGCCCTTGGCGGCAACGCGGGGGCGGGGCTGGTGTTTGGTTCCTCGTGGCGATAGGATGCCGCAACCGGTGAGGACCTAATCATGAATAAACTCGCCCTGTTCAGTGCGCTGATGGTGGGCGTCATTGGCGCGGAACTGTTCGCGGACGAAAACGAATGGTTCAAGCCGTTGGGTTTACCGCCGAAGGCGTCGCCGCGACGGATCTCGGGCGGCGAAGGTTTTCCGCCATTGCCGTTACCGGCCACGCCGCTGCGACGTTCGGAGCGGAAACGCGACCCCGCGCCGCCGAAAGTCATCGGCAAGGTGATCTGGGGCGAGAGCGCCTCTTATAAATATGATACCGGCCACGCGACCGAGATCGCCGACTGGAATCTGTGCCCGGGCGATGTGCAGCAGTTGATGCAGCGGGCAAGCGGGGCGCTGGGGACTTCCTATGGGACGGAGCCGGTCAACCTCGCGCAGTTCGATTGCGACCCGGCGAAGATGCCGGTGCTGTTCTTCAGCGGGACACGGACGTTGAAGGTGGACCCGAAACAGGTCGAGCAACTGCGTCGCTACGTGCTCGATGGCGGGATGTTGGTCTGCGACAGCATTGCCGGCTCGCCGTACTTCTACAACTCGGTGCGCAAGCTCGTCGCGGCAGCCTTCCCGGAATACGCGGTGCGCGAGTTGCCGCTCGATCATCCGGTTTATCACATGCTGACTGATGCGACCAAAGTCAGTTACCCGCGCAACCTCGATTCGAACGAGCCGTTTCTTGAAGCGGTGTACATCGGTTGCCGGGCGGGCGTGTTGATCTCGAAGTACGGGCTCGGTTGTGGGTGGGACGGTCACGAGGTTCCCGGCATCGCGAAGGCGGTGTACTACGACGTGCAAAGCGCCAACAAAATCGGCATCAACATCGTTGCCTACGCGCTCGGCTACGCCAACGTCGGCCGCGACGAGGCGAAGCCGGAGTTCTTCGGCGCGCTCGATGAGAAACGACCGACCGACGAGTTCGTGTTCGCGCAGATCAAACACGAAGGCGCGTGGAACGGTCACCCGGGCGGCGCCGCGGCGTTACTGCGTCGGCTGCGCCAGAACACTTCGCTGCGCGTCAGCCTCAAGCGCGTGCCGGTGGAGTTGGGCAAGGATGATTTGTCGTCATTCGGTTTCCTCTATTTGTCCGGGCTCGATCATTTCGCGTGGGACGCCCGTGCTGTCGCCGCGCTGAAAGATTTCCTTGGACGCAACGGCACGTTGTTCATCAACAACACGCTCGGGCTGCAGACGTTCGACACCACCGTGCGCCGCGAGTTGAAGAAACTGCTTCCGAGCGCGCAACTCGAGCCGGTGCCGTTGGCGCATCCGCTGTTCAGCAGCGTCATGCAGGTCCGCAAGGCGCAGTACACGCCCGCAGTGCGCGGTAACGACAAGTTCGACGCGACCGCGCCTTACTTGGAGGGCATCGCCATCAACGGCGACATCCGCGTCATCTACAGCCCGATCGACTTGGAAGCCGGTTGGCAGGGCTGCGAACATCCGCTCGCCCGCGCCTACCAACCCGAGTCCGCCATGGCGCTCGGCCTCAACATCGCCATGTACGCCGCCACACATTGAAGGTTCTATTTTATGGCAACACTCCGCTATCAACTCGACGGCCAGGAACACTGGGTCAACCTCAAGGACGCCACCACAATCGGGCGCGCCGACATCAACGATGTTTGCATCCCGCTCATCTCGTTGTCGCGTCAGCACGCCATCATCAGCCGCATCGGCAACGGCTTCACCATCGCCGATCTCGGCTCCAGCAACGGCATCGAGATCGACGGCCAGGAGGTGAAACATTTCGTCCTCGCCGACGGCACGAAGTTTCTCCTGGGCGACATCGAGTTCACCTTCTACCTCGACAAGGTTGGCCCGGCGCGCTCGATCACGACCACTGTCGTGCCGCCGCCGAACGCCTCGGTGACAACCATGAACCAGATCGCGCCGCCTGCCT
>JBFZFE010000372.1:0-6031 GCA_041306525.1 Verrucomicrobiota bacterium
GGAAAGCCGGTAAACTCACTGATTTCCATGACCGGTATGCCGGCGTCCCGCAAAGAACGCGCCGTTCCACCTGTGGAAATGATTTCGACGCCAAGCGTGTGCAGTCCCTTGGCAAACTCGACTAAACCGGCTTTGTCAGAAACGCTGATCAGCGCTCTTTGGATGTGAGACATAGTGGCCCCGAAAGTAGCCAAATCGACCGCCCCACGCAACTTCTTTGCTCCCGCCGGCGTGCCGTGGTGCAACTCATTCCGTCGCAGGTGCGTTTGCCGAGGTGTCGGCAATCGGTTCCGCGGCTGGCTCGGTTGTCACAGGGGGGATGGCAGTCGTGGTGGCGGCCTCGCTGTTGTCAGCGGTGGCTTGGACCCGGTAACCGCCGGATTTCTCGTCCGCTTCGAGCTTCAGCATGCCACGTTTCTGCGCTTCGATGAGCAGATCGTTGAAGGAACGGAACCCGTGGGCGCGCTCATTGAAGCCGGGATGGCGGCGTTTGATGGTCTGCTTGATCATCGACCCCCAGATCGGGTCGTCCGCATCGCGGTCTTCACTGATGGCTTCCAAGGTCTGGATCACAAGGTCGAGCGCCTTTTCCGGTCCGAGTGACTCGCGTTTGCCATCGCCGCTTGAACGGTGTGGCGTGTGCGCGGCGGCAGCGGGAGCCGCTTGCGAAGTGACGGCGGCGGCGGTGCTTACGCGCTGGCGTCCCTTGGACGGCTCGGGGCGAACCAGATCGTCATAGTACAGGAATTCATCGCAATTGTTGATGAACAGGTCGGACGTGGAATTCTTCACGCCGACGCCGATGACGGTCTTGGCGTTCTCGCGCAGTTTGCTGACCAATGGCGAGAAATCGGAATCACCGCTGATGATCGCGAATGTGTCGACGTGCCCTTTCGTGTAGCAAAGATCCAACGCATCCACCACCATGCGGATATCCGCGGAATTCTTGCCGGACTGGCGCAAGTGGGGAATCTCGATCAACTCGAAGGACGCCTCATGCAAGTCGCGCTTGAACGCCTTGTAGCGATCAAAATCGCAGTACGCTTTCTTGACCACGATGTGGCCCTTCAAAAGCAGCTTTTCCAGCACCTTCTGGATGTCGAACTTCGGGTAATGGGCATCAAACGCGCCCAACGCAATGTTCTCCAGATCAAGGAATACGGCCATCGTGGCATTCGCTTCACGTGTGTTCATACGGCGCGAACCTACTACAACTCACGCGCCATACCCAGCACTAAAACCGGGCAGACGCGTATCATCATGCTCTCCACCTCTTGGCTGCGTCAATCAGCGTGCCCGTCGGTCTGGCTGACAAAGAAAAAGGCGGGCCGCGCTGGCCCGCCTTCGCTCTGAAATGTGCTGTGCTCTAAATGTGTGCGGCGACCTTCTTTTCGAGATCCTTCTTGCCGACGGCGCCGACCATCTGTTCCTTGACGGTGCCGTCCTTGAAGAGCAACAGGGTGGGGATGGCGCGAATGCCGTATTTGGCGGCCAGCTCCTGATTGTCGTCCACATTGACCTTGCCGACCTTGAGCTTGCCCAGTTTCTCTTCGGCCAGTTCATCCAGCAGCGGGGCGATCATCTTGCAGGGCCCACACCATTCGGCCCAGAAATCGACCAGCACCGGAATGGTGGATGTGCCGACCTCCTGCTCGAAGTTCGCGGTCGACAGAGTCACTACGTGTACACTTGCCATGATTCGTCTCCTGTTAAGATTTGCGCCTGCCGCAACGGTCAGCTCATCGCGACCATCGCGAGATAAACCACGACGGCCACCGAGAAGAGCATCGCACCCACGGAGAGGCCAACGGCGGCACCACCGGGGCCTTCAGCCGCTACCACGGCCACGGGGGCCATGGGCGCGGCGGCTGGTGCGGTTGGCGCACTCGTCGCCTGCGTGCTGCCTTCTTCACGGCGCAAACGCACCGTGGGACGCGGCATGTCAGGGGTGGAAGGCTTGGCCGCAGCCACTTGCACGCGGGAAGTGTCCTTCTTGGCCGCCGGCGCAGGAGCGCCCATGACGGCGGTCTCTTTCTTGGCGTCCTGTTCGGGTTTCAGCTTTTGGGTCGGTGGACCCGGGGGAACCGGTGTCCCGGGGCGACCGGCAACACCCGTGGGGAGATTAATTCGTACGGTATCTTTCTTGGACTCTTCTTGATCTGGCATCTTGACCCTCCAAAAACGTGCCGCGAAACATACGCCCGCCCTGCGGCCACTGTCAACGGGTTTCTCCCCCCGTCAACTGCCCGCCAGCGCTTGGCTCAGCAATTGTGTACCCCGCACCAGTTCCGCGGGTTGGGCCGCACCAAAGCTCAGCCGCATCGCATGACGTGGCGCCGCCCGTTCATCATCAGCGCAGAAACATATCTCACCGGGCACGTAGAGCACGCCGGCGGCAAGGGCGCGCGCGAAGAAGCCGCTGCGGAACCCCGTCTTCTGCTTGCCCGGCAACTCCGCCCAGACAAACAAGCCGCCGCGTGGCGTTTCAAATCTTGCGACGGGCAAATGCGCGCGCAGCCCGCTGACCAGCGCATCACGTTTCTGCCGGTAACTTTGCGACAAAACGGGAAGATGACGCTCATAGTCCCCGCTCGCCAATGCCCGGGACAACAGCGTTTGCAGGAAGTTTGCCGAACCGAAGTCCTGATTGCCTTTGCTGCGCAAGACGGCATCCAACAGCAGCGGCGGCACCGCGGCATAACCCAGCCGCAGCCCGGTGGCGAAAGGCTTGCTGAGCGTGCTGGAGTAGATCACCCGTTGGCGCCGTGGGTCGAGCGGCAGAAAGGAGGTGACGTCCGCGCCTTCGATCCGCAAATCCCGGTAGCCCGCGTCCTCCAAGATATAAATAGGGTGCCCGGCCGCCCGTTCATAATGCTTCACGACCGCCCATGCCTCGCGCTTTTCGGCCAAGGACCATGTGTGGCCGGTCGGGTTCTGGAAATAGGTCACCAGATAAAGCAACTTCAGTCGCGCCAGTTGGCCCTGCTGCTTCAATTTCTCCAGACGCGCCTGCAAGTTGCTGACGGAATTGAAACCAAAGGTCCGCGCACCAATGGCCTCGGTGATGCCGAGATAGACAAAATACGTGGGATCCTCGGCGCCGACGATGTCACCGGCATCGCACAAGGCTTCCGTGACGAGCCACAACAACTGCTGTGAGCCATTGGTGATGATGATGTTCGCCGCGGCCACGGGTTCTGCGCGCGCCTGCAACCGCCGCGCGAGTTGTTCCCGCAAGGCGGGCAGCCCGATGGTGGTCCCATACTGCAACGCGGCGCGCGCGGCTTTGGCGTCGCGGAGCAATTCACGGGCGTGGCCGGCAACTTCTGCGACCGGCAAGGTTTCATTGTCGGTGAAACCCGCGGCCAGATTGACGTGAGACGGTCGTTCGAGCGCCAGCTTCATCAGCCAGCTGATGGGCGGGTCGCTGCTGCGCTGCGCAGCCGCCGAAAAATGTCGCGGCGCGCGCTTCACGGGCTGGCCGTCACACGAGGGCTGTTGTTTTCACCGCGCATGCCGCGCCCCATCAAGCCGCGCATACCGGGCTCGGTTTCCTGGTAAATGCGCTGGATGGCCGCGGTGAACTCTTCTGCTTGGGCGGCATCCCGGTAACCCACTTGCGCCGCCAGTTGTTGAAGTTGGAGTTGCCGGTCCTTTGTCTTGAGTTCGTTGTAGCTTTGGTACGTGGCGGCGCTTTCTTCCGCGAGCTGACGCACCTGCTGGGAACGTTCCTCACCACTCAACGAACGCACCGTCTCCCAGCCCTGACCAATCGCCTGCAACTTGGCCATCGTCGTCGCCAATGCGTCCAGATGCGCGATTTCCTCGGGCGTCGTCGCCTTTTGGCGGCGCTCCTGCAACCGGGCAAGCTGCTGCTGGAACTGGGCTTCGGCCTGTTTGCGACGCTGTTCCTGCGTTTCCTGCAATTGTTTGAAGCGCTCCGGATCTTCGCGTTGCAGACGATCCATGAAATCGCCGCCGCGACCACGACCAAACCCACCGGCATTGGTGCTGCTACGCGCTTCAGCAGGTGGCGCGGCGACGCTTGGGCCGGCCTGCTTCAACTGCTCGTACTGATCGTAGAGGCGTTGATAGGCATTCTCTTTTTCTTCGAGCAATTGGCGCAGCAACTTGGCATCACCGGTTGAGCCCGCAGCGCTGGCAACATTGAGAGGGGGCGCCGCGATGGTGGCGCGGGTCGCGAGTTCGGATTCTAGTGCGGAAAGTTTCTGGCTCGTGAAGACGGCATAGACCGCCAAGCCGAGGCAAAGAATCCCCAGCGCGACGACCAAGCCGGGGAGCAATCGAGGGGGTTTAACGTCCATGACGGCGAGACTCTAACCCCGCCGGGAATTTTGTGGTAGTCTTTTCCCCGCATGAACCCGTTGCTCGAATTCACCGCCCAACTCACGTCAGGACGCGACCTCGCGCGCGCTGAAATCGCCGCCGCAATCTGTGCGTTGCTCGACGAATCCCTGCCCGACCAAACCAAGGCCGATTTCCTCACTGCCCTGGCACGAAAGGGCGAAACCGCCGGTGAGATCGCTGCGTTCGCTCTCGAACTGCGCGGGCGCGCGGTTGACCCGCAACTCGACTACGACCGGCTCGGCAATGTGGTTTTCGACATCGTCGGGACCGGCGCCGATGGCGCGCACACCTTCAACGTCTCGACTTGCGTGGTCTTTATCGCCGCTGCTGCCGGCATCGCTGTCGCCAAACATGGCAACCGGGCAATCACCAGCAAGTGCGGCAGCGCGGACGTGCTGGCAGCGCTCGGCGCCCGCATCGAACTGCCACCCGCCGCGGCGCGGCGTTGCCTGGAAGAGACCGGCCTCGCGTTCTTCTTTGCGCCGCTTTATCACCCCTGCTTCAAGAAGATCGCGCCGGTGCGCAGGCAACTGGCCGAACGCAAGCAGCGCACCGTTTTCAACATCCTCGGTCCGCTGGTCAATCCCGCCCGCCAAACACACCAGGTCATCGGCGTGTTTGAGCGGGGCTTGGTCGCCAAGTACGCGCAGGTGCTCAACTTGTTGGGGTTGAAACATGCGATGGCCGTTCACGGCGATGGTCTGGATGAATTCACCACGCTCGGGCCCAACACCGTCGCCGAGCTGTGGGGCACGCGCATCGAGGAATCAGAGAAAACCTTTTCGTACACGCCTTCCGATATCCAAATCAGTGCGCCGACGCTGCAACACCTGGCGGGCGCCGACCCGCTGGCCAATGCGCAGATTGTTCGCAACATCCTCGACAATCAGGATCGCGGTCCGAAACGCGACATCGTTCTGCTCAACGCCGCGGCGGCCCTTGTCGTGGCCGGCAAGGCAGCGGATTTCCCGACCGGCTGGACCATGGCCGGTCAGTTGATCGATACCGGCGCCGCCCGCGCCAAGCTTGACGTCTTTGTGGCCGCCAGCAACGTTGTCTCATGAACGAGACAACTCAGGCGCAGGGGTGATGCGGATCATCATCTTCGACGGTCGCTGCGGCTTCTGCACGGGCGCGGTCCTGTTCATCCTCCGCCACGACAAACGCGCGGTCTTTCATTTTGCGGCCGCAGAGAAACCGGCCGGCCAGCGGTTGTGTCAGTTGCACAATTTGCCGGGTGAACCCGGCAGTGTGGTGTTGCTCGATGACAAAGGGGTTCACCTCGGCAGCGAAGCGGTCCTGCGCATCGCCGCGGGGCTGGGCGGTGTGTGGCGCATGGCTTCGCTCTTGCGCATTGTCCCGCTCAAGCAGCGCGACGCGTTGTATCGAGCTTTTGCGCGCCGACGTTACCGGTGGTTTGGCCGCCGCGTTGGCTGCACGTTGCCCACCGCCGCGACGCGCGCGCGATTCTTGGATTCGTGATCTCAGCCATGTGTATATTGCCGCGTGCATAAACTATTGGCGCAACCACTGGACTGGCTTTCCATCCGGCTGGCTTCACGCACCGTGCGGGATTGCGCGTTGTCCGGTGAACAGCTGGCGCAGGCGGAGGCGCTGGTGCATCGCACTGATTTCGGCGGCGGAGCCATTGTTGAACCACCAG
>JBFZFE010000373.1:0-4491 GCA_041306525.1 Verrucomicrobiota bacterium
CGTCATCGGAGAAGATCAACATCGCCTTCTCCGTGTCGGCGTCCGGCAACAGCGCGAGGTTGATTGACGGGTCCGGCCCCGGTTGCAGTTCGAGCGTCAGTTCGCCCGCCGGTAACGCGTATGTACCCGCCCACTCGAACGGGTATTCCGGTTCCATGAACTGCGGGTCTATCTCGTGCGCCCGTTGCAGGTTAAAGCCGCCGACGTTGAGCACCGCGTCGAGCGGCACAACGGCGTTCAGGGTGCGGTGAATCTTCGCGGCGGCGTTCATCTGTCGGATGCGCGCTTCGAGCTTGTCGAGTTCGGCGGGGGGGACGAGATCGGTCTTGTTGAGCAGGATCACGTCGGCAAACGCGACTTGTTCCTGCGCTTCCTTGCTCGAATCCAGGTGCTGCCAGATGTGCTTGGCGTCCACGAGCGTCACGATGCCGTCCAAGCGCAACTTCGCCTTCATTTCATCGTCCACGAAGAACGTCTGTGCCACCGGCCCCGGATCGGCCAGCCCGGTGGTCTCGACCAGGATGTAGTCGAACTTGTCGCGCCGTTTCATCAGATTGCCGAGAATGCGAATCAGGTCGCCGCGCACCGTGCAACAGATGCAGCCGTTGTTCATCTCGAAGACTTCCTCGTCGGCGTTGACGACGAGCTCGTGATCGATGCCAACCTCGCCAAACTCGTTTTCGATGACGGCGATGCGTTTGCCGTGGTGTTCGGTGAGAATGCGATTGAGCAGCGTGGTCTTGCCGCTGCCGAGAAAGCCGGTGAGGACAGTGACCGGCACAGTGCCGTGGGTGGTTGTCATGGGCGGCACCTTCGCGCAACATGGTTGCTTGTGCAAGTCCTTTGCGTATAGCACGCTTTGCCTGCCCCGGCAGGCATCCTTGCCAAGCGCCGCCGGTTCGGCTAACTAAGACCCATGTCCCCCTCCGCCTCCAAACCATCGCCTTTGTTGGCCGCCGCCCTGGCCCGGCTCAGTGACGCCGGGCAGCGTCGCACGGGTCCGCGCTGCGCCATCCTGAAAATCATCACGGCGGAGCATGGCCCCTTTGGGGTCGATGAACTGCATCGCCGTCTGCATGGCGAAATGGATCTGGTGACGGTGTACCGTTGCTTGGCGGCGCTGGAGCAGTTGGACATGGTGCGGCGCTGTGATTTCGGCGACGGGATTGCCCGGTATGAATACGTCGTTCCCGGCCATCATCATCACCATGTGATCTGCCGTTTGTGCCGTCGGGTGGAGACGTTGGATGTATGCGTGGCGGAGCGTTTGGAGCGGGCAGCGGCATCGATGGGGTACGCTGAGATCACCCACTCGATGGAAGTGTTCGGCATCTGCGCCAACTGCCAGAAACGAAGACAGAAAGGGCGGGGAATGGAACGCCATCCCCCACCCCTGTGAGTGCGGTTGTATCGTCTGTCGTTTACGGCATTGCGGCCGCGATTGTCTCCGCGACCAGTTGGATCAGCGACGGATAATCCGGCGCAGCCGGGTTGTCCCCGCTCTGGGCGGGCAACACAGCGACGTTGGCACCGGATCGTTTTGCCACCAACTGGCTGGTGCGCTCCTCGTGCCATGGTTCCTGCAGTACGACCTTGACGCCCGATGTCTTCATTTCCTCGGTCAACTGGGCAAGGTGCGCTGGTGAGGGCGGGATACCGGGCTTGGGCTCGATCGTGCCAACCACGACCAATTCATACCGTTCAGCCAGATAAGTCAGGCTTTTGTGATAGGTGACCACCTTGGCGCCGCGGAACGGAGCCAACCGTTTCTCGGCAGCGGCGTGGGCCTCGTCAATGCGTCCCAGCAACCGCGCCAGGCCCGCGTCGAACGCCGCCGCATCGGCGGGAGCAACGCGTTTCAACGCGTCGGCGATGCTCTGTGCGACCGTCTTGCCGCGAATCGGATCCCACAGGTAATGCGGGTTCCCGCCGGGGTGAACATCGCCTTGGGCCCGCGTGAGCGGACCCTCGGGGACATCGAGCACGCTGATGCCATCGCTGGCCACGAGCCGACCGGGGGCGCCGGGTCGGATCCGCCGATTGCGCGCTTGCTCCAGCAGGGACGGCAACCAGCCCACTTCGAGGTCGAGTCCGTTCTCGATGAGCAGGTCGGCTTTGTTGAGCGCGACCAGCAGGCTCGGTTTCGGCTGGATGTAATGCGGGTCCTCAGCGGGTTTGCCAAGGACGGTGACGTTGACCTTGTCGCCGCCGATGTCACGGGCCATGGCGCCAAGATCCGGTAAGGTCGCGACAACATTGACCTTGGCATGACCCGTCCACGCGATGCTGAGCAGCATCGCGGACAGTAGGAGTTGTTTCATGGCGCCTCAGTACTTGTGGGCGGCGTGTGCGCCGAGGGCAAACTCAAACTGCAACCACACGGAGTGATCGTCGCCGATCTGCTCGCGGTGATCGTAGTTGTATTGCAGGCGGATCTTCGAGAACTCCGTCGGCAGGAACGTCAAGTTCGGCGAGATGCGGGTGCGGTCGGTGCGCAGGTCACTGGCGTAGGAGCGATCGTTACCGGTCGCAAATTCGCCGCGCAACCCGGCAATCCAGCCGGGGCGGAATCCCCAGAGCGCCTGGGCGTAGAAGCCCCAGTCGCGCAGCGTTTCGGCCGGCAGGATTTCCTCTTCATCGTGTTCGCGCTCGGCCGCCTCGAAATGGCGCCAGAGGACTTCGCCTTGGAGCGCGACAAACGGGAACCCGCGCTGGGCGTTTTCAGGCTGCCATTTCCAATAGGCATCAAGTCCGTAGATCTGCGTGTCGGAGTTCGCTCCGGAATCGTTGGGCCCGAAGGCCGCAGAGGCACCCAACACGATTGATTGGTTGTCGGTGATGTTGAAGGCCGAGGTCAGGCGCGGCACGAACAGCAAGTCTTGTGGACCGCGCAACGAGCGGGCGACCGGTTCGCCGCCGTGGATCTCGGAGCCGTGGTGTTCCTCTTCCTCGCCGCCATGCGCATGGCCTTCACCGCCACGGAAACTGGCCGCGGTCCCACCATCGCTGTTGAACACGCCCAGCAGCAACTCGGTGTAGAACGGCGTCGGCGCCAGCCAGGAGAGCCGCGCGCCCGGGTTGCGCAGGCCATCGGGACCAAAGAGCCGTTTCAGGATGACCGCTTGGTCAACAAACGCCCACGCGTGCGGATGCTGCGGGTTCTGCCGGCCAAACTCGGCGTAGAACTGCCCGAGCCGCGCCTGCAGGTTCCAGGGCAACGACGTGGTTTGGAGGTAGGCTTCTTCGAGTTCGACGACTGTCTCCCCGCCCGGTTCAAGGACGAGCGCGATGGCCGCCAAGCCCTTGAAGTATGGGTCCACGGCACCGTCCAAAACCAGCTCGGCCCCGGTCAGGGAAAACCCGCGTTGGTTGGGATCATGATGCGCGCCCTGCAACTGCTCGACATCGGGCTCTGTGCTCCACCCGAAAGCGGCATTGGCGACGAGGCTGACATTCATGTAGGCCGGTCCCGCCTTGACCAGCGGGATCGGATCGGTGGGCGACCATGCTTTGCGGGTCGCTGCTTGTGGGGTGGTTACACCAGCGGCAGCGGCGGCTTTTGCAGCCTCCATTTCCGCGACTTTCTGCTGTAACTGCTGCATCTGCTGTTGGAGCGACTGCAACTGCTGTTTGAGCGCGGCCACCGGATCTTCGGCGCGCACGCTCTTGACGGCAAACAATGTTGCCACCAGTACGACAAGGCTGACATAACGTTTCATGACTTCTCCTGAATATGTGAACTGCGTCCTGCCGGCGCGACATTGCGGGCCGGCAGAGGTTTTGGTTTGTGGGATGACGAACGCTGGATCAGGCCAACGTTTCAGGAGGAGCACGACTTGCGGTGGAGAGGCTGAAAACGACAGCGACAGGCAGAACACCTTTGACGACGACAAGGGCGATTGCAGGCTGAATGCGCGGGACATCCACCAGCGGCGGGACATCAGCAGAACTGCTGAGCGCCCAAACACAAGCCTCACAATCACGATCGTGATTCGTGGCGCTTGCCGACTCATGATGGTGCCCATGACCAGAATGGATGAGCATCGCCAGCCCGTAGATCAGGCCCAGCACTGCTGCCATGAGAAATCGGCGTTTCATGACATCAACTTGAGTAAACCGTCAATGGCCGACCGGTAACCGGTCAGCGAGTTCTGCCACCGCCGCAGACAACCGCGACCGGTGGCAGTCAGGGTGTATTCCCAGCGGGTGGGACCGCCACTGCTGCCCGAGCGTTTCGACTTCAACAGCCCTTCCTTCTCCATCGCGTTTAGCGTTCGATACACGACAGAATGGTCGGGAGAACCGACTGCCAGCAGCCCGGTCTCGTTCAAGCGCTCAAGCAAGGCGTAGCCGTGGGCGGGACCGCGCGCGAGCAGGGCGAGAATGCAGGGACGCACCAATTTCCCGAGAGTGCGCCCCGAACAGGCGCACTCCTCAAAGTCCAATCCTTTGCATCTGGGTTTCGGCATTGGCGCGGAAGATAGACCGCCA
>JBFZFE010000374.1:0-3528 GCA_041306525.1 Verrucomicrobiota bacterium
GGGCCACCGGGTGTGTGGAAGCGGCGGGTGAAGTAATAGACCTCCTCGGGGATGTTGCCGTACCAGATGGTGAGGTATTGCGCGAAGAACAGGCCGCCCCAGAAAAGGGCGAACCCGAAGAACAGGCTGGAGCTGTCGTAGAGCGTGTTGCCGCTGCTGCCGGCTTGGCGGCGTTCGAGCACGAAGCAGATGACGCTGGCCAGCGCGATGCCGGCATAGAGCGCCTCGATCATGTAGAGCACGGGGAACATGGTCGAGATCCACGGGTAATCGAAGCTCATCACCCAATCAATCGCGACGAGGGTTTTGACGGTGACGAAGCTGAGAATGTAGATGACGGCCCAGCGTTTGGACCAGGCGGACTCGGCGAGGGTGAGACGCCGGTAGATGTTGCCGATGATGGCCAGGATGAGCAGGCAGGCGACGTTGCGCAGCAGGAAGAACTCCTGGTTGAGCCAGGCGTTGGGTTTGTCGAGCCATTGGTAGGGCGCAAAGGTGACGAGGGCCGGGAAGATGAACAGCAGCGGCGCCGTGGCAAGGAGCGGGCGTTTGATTCTCTTGATCCACTGGGCATTGCCCAGTTCGGCGGCGGCCACCAACAAAACCGCGCCCATGATCAACGCCATGCCCAGCAGGACGGGAATCAGGTGCGTGCCGGTCTTGTCGAAGTGCACCGCCACGATCAGCGCGGCAACCAAGCCGTAAACCGGCAACCGTTTGGCCAGAGTCATGCTTTCTCCTCCACGAAAATCGCGTACTGGTTGCCGGTCTCGCGCGGGTTGATGAGTTCCTTGATATCAGGCAGCCGGTTGAGGTGCAGGAAGCCGATAAAGGAGGCGATGGCACCGAAGAGGATCGTCAGTTCAAACGAGATGACCAGGAAGGGAACCATCGAGAACATGGTCTTGCCGCCGGTCATCAACGGCCAGCTCGCCACGGTCCCGAGCGTCAGCGCCACGCCGGCAATCGCACCGGCGAACGCCGCCGGGAAGGTAAAGTTGCGCAGCGGACTGGCCGGCAGCTTCAGCAGATGAATCGCCTCGTGCACGGGAATCGGGGTGACGACCTGGATCCGCTCGGCCGCGACGCCCGCCTTCAACAATTCCTGGAGCTTGGCGAGGAAGGCGTCCTTGTCGTCAAACATGAATTGTTTCATGGGCTTGCTCCTCTTTCAGCTCGGTGATGGCCAGCACGGGCAACACTTTCACGAAGATCAGGAAGAAGGTGAAGAACATCCCGAAGCTGCCAATCGAGATGCCAATCGCAATCCAGCTCAGGTTCGGGTTGCCCCAGGCGTACGGCAGGAAATCGCGTCCCAAGGAGGTGACGATGATGATGAAGCGCTCCAGCCACATGCCGACGTTGACCAGCAGCGACAGGACGATGAGGTAGGCGAGGTTGCGGCGCAGCTTGCGCACAAACAGCGTCAGCGGCAGCAGGCAGTTGCAGAACACCATCAGCCAGTAGGCGTACTTGAAGTCGCCGAACAACCGGTACTTGAAGTGGGCGATCTCAAACTTGTGGCCGCTGTAGAAGGCCATGGCGAGCTCGACGATGTAGGCGTAGGTCACGATCAGCGAGGTGAACAACAGCATCTTCGCCAACGCCTCGAAGTGGTCGATGGTGATGTATTTCTCCAGCCGCAGGAACTTGCGCATCGGCACAACCAGCGTGATGACCATCGCGCAGCCCGAGAAGATCGCGCCGGCCACGAAGTAGGGCGCAAAAATCGTCGTGTGCCAGCCGGGAATCACGCTCATCGCGAAGTCCCACGACACGACCGAGTGCACCGAGATCACCAGCGGCGTCGCAAAGCCGGCCATGAACGTGTAAAGCCGCTCGTAGTTGACCCATTGTTTGCCGGTGCCGCGCCAGCCAATCGACAGGATCCGGTAAATCCATTGGCGAATGCCATCCACCCGGCGGCGCGCGATGGCGAGGTCCGGCAGCAACCCGACATAGAAGAAGATCGCGCTGACCGTGAAATAGGTGGAGACCGCAAACACGTCCCAGACCAGCGGCGAACGGAAATTGACCCAGAGCTCGCGTTGGTTCGGATAGGGCATCAACCAGTAGAAGAGCCAGATGCGCCCCAAGTGGATCAGCGGGAACAGCCCCGCCGTCATGACCGCAATGACGGTCATCGCTTCCGCGGAGCGGTTGAACGCCTTGCGGAACCGCGCGCGGAACAGGAACAACACCGCCGAGATCAACGTCCCCGAGTGCGCGATGCCGACCCAGAACACAAAGTCGGTGATGTACAGGTACCAGCCGACCGGGTTGTTCTTACCCGACTCATGCATCCCCGCAAAGATCTGCCAGCCCCAGCAGGCCAGTCCGATCCCAAAACAGGTCAGGGAAAACAACATCGCGATCCAGTAGCTGAACCGCGGCTTCTTCATCCCCGCCAGCACGTCAATTTCGATCTGGTCGAACGACGCCTTGGTCGGCGCCGTTTCCGCGTGCGTGGGCTGTTCGTTGGTCAGGGTGGGAGCGCTCACTTATGCCTTCGCCTTCAGGTAGTAAACGGCCGGTTCGGTCCCGAGTTCCTCCAGAATCCGGTACTCCCGCTCCGATTTGGTCTGGGCAAACACCCGCGAGCTTTCATCGAGGATGTTGCCGAACACGATGGCCTGCGCCGGGCAGGTCTCGGCACAGGCGGGGATCATCTCGCCGTCGCGCACCAACCGCTTCTCGTCCTTGGCGTGGTCCTTGGCGCGGGTGATCCGATGCACGCAGAACGTGCATTTCTCCATCACGCCCTTCGGTCGCTTGGAGACATCGGGATTGAACATCAAATCCAGTGGCTTCTGCGGCCGGTAATCCACCCAGCCGAAGCGGCGGACCTTGTATGGGCAATTGTTGGCGCAATAACGGGTGCCGACGCAACGATTGTAGACCTGGGCGTTCAACCCGTCCGGGTTGTGGTAGGTCGCCAAGACCGGGCACACCGGCTCGCAGGGCGCGTTGTCGCACTGCTGGCAGAGCATCGGCAGGAACTCGAACTCGCCGGCCTTGTTCGCGTACGGCTCGATGCGAATCCAGGACATCTCGCGTCCCGCCATGTGTTCGTCGGGCCCGACGATCGCGATGTTGTTCTCGACGTAACAGGCCGCCGTGCAGGCGCCGCAGCCGGTGCACTTGTCGAGGTCAATCGCCATCGCCCAGCGGTACGGCTTGTGTTCATGTTTCGCGTACAACGTCGCCGGCGGATGCAGGTGCGCATCGCCATGCTCGTGATGATGGTGATCATCCTCGATGTGCGGCACGATCCCGCGGTTCTCGGGGTTCATCGAGCCCGACAGAATCGGCAGCCTCGCCTCGCGGTTCAAGGCGCGCACGGATTCGACCGGCAACAAAGTCAGCTCATCGCCCGTCTCCGCCGCCAGCGGCAACGCCACCCCCTTCAGGAACGGACGTTGGACCGTCAACACGCCCACCGGCTGCGCTGGCATGATCCTGACCGGCAACTCCCAATCCTTGCCGGCGGCGCGCACAGCCACGACGGCGCGGTCTTTAACACCCAAC
>JBFZFE010000375.1:0-4670 GCA_041306525.1 Verrucomicrobiota bacterium
TTGCGACAGAAGAAACAGCCGGTCTCCTTCGGAGCCAGAATATATTGGATTCGCCACGGCGCCCAGAGGTGTTCCATGCGGGCACTTATACGCGCCGCCCGTCAGGGCTGTCAACGTGGGGCCTGCAAAGGGTGTGCGCCCCGCGCCATGTGACTGGCGCGGGGGCGCTTGAGGCGTGGCGGTTCAGTGTCCCGCGCTGCTGCCGCCATGCCCAAATCCGCTGCCGCCCACCTCACCGGAGTAGACGTAACCCTCTTCGCCATGATCGACGATGTCGAGGCCCTGGCGCTCTTCATCGACGCTCGGGCGCAATCCGATGGTGGCTTTGACGAAGTAAGCAATCAGCACCGTGGCACTGACGGCCAGCACGAGGGTCAGCCCCATCGAGGCGAGCTGATGCAGCCAGAGGGTGTTGCCGACGATGCCGGCCAGGTTGAGCGAGAGATTGGGGTTGGCCTCGGTCGTGGCCAGAAACCCGGTCAGCAACGCGCCCAGCGTGCCGCCCACGGCATGGACGCCAAACGTGTCGAGCGCGTCGTCGTAACCCAGTTTCGCCTTGAGCTTGACGCAGGCGAAGAACGGGATCACCCCGGCCAGCACGCCGATGAGGACGGCCCCGGTCGGGTTGATGAACCCGCAAGCGGGCGTGACAACCACCAGACCGCCGACCGCACCCGAGCAGAAACCGAGGACGCTGGGTTTGCCGCGGAACAGCCATTCGGTGACCGCCCAGCTCATGCTGGCCACGGCGGCGGCGAGAGTGGTGGTCATGAACGCGTTGCCGGCGATCCCGTCGGCAGCCACCGCGCTGCCGGCATTGAAGCCGTACCAACCCACCCAGAGCATCCCGGTGCCCACCATGCACAAGACCATGCTATGCGGGGCAATGATCTGTTTGCCGAACCCGACACGCGGCCCGAGGATCATGCAGAGCACCAGCGCCGACCAACCGCTGGACATGTGCACGACCGTGCCGCCCGCGAAATCAATCGCCTTGATCTTGGCGTTGGCGTTCCAGACGCCGTTCATCAGGCCGTCCACGCCCCAGGTCATGTGGGCGAGCGGGAAATAAACGATGAACATCCACAGGCCGACAAACAGCAGGATCGCGCTGAACTTCATCCGCTCGGCGATGGCGCCGACAATCAGCGCGGGGGTGATGATGGCGAACATCATCTGGTACATCGAGAAGACATTCTGCGAAACCCAGCCGGCATAATCCGCGTTGGGATCACCGCCGACACCGTTGAGGAACATGTATTTCAAGCCGCCCAGGAACGGCGTGCCGGGGGAGAACACCAAGCTGTAGCCCACCGCCCACCAGAGGATCGTCACCAGCCCGGCAATGCCGAGGCATTGAGCCAGCACCGACAGGACGTTCTTGCGGCGGACCAATCCACCGTAAAACAACGCCAGACCCGGCAAGGTCATGAACAACACCAAGGCGGCCGAGACCATCATGAACCCGTTGTGACCGGGCCCGGGGCCGGCGATCTTGCCGGCCACCTCGGCGGTGCGGGCGCCGTTGTTGACGTAGGCTTCCAGGTCGGCGAGCCGTTGCTCGACAGTGGGTTCAGGCGCGGCCCACCCGGTCAGGGGCAGGGCCAACAGCGCCAAGGCACAAAACAGCGTTCGGTGAATCATTTTCATTGGTTTTTCCTAGAGGTCTGCCGTGATTGCACGGGATGTGCCATGCCCGGGGCCTTGCCGTTGAAAGGGCACCGCCGCAACCACTTGCGTGATTGCGGCGGCTCAGGAAGGCGCGGAGGACCCGTCGCCTCTTACCCATGTTGGTCAAAACACGCCAGTCAGGCTACAACGCGGCGTCTCCTGTTTCGCCCGTGCGGATCCGGACGGACTTCTCGACCGGCAAGACGAAGATCTTGCCGTCACCAATCTTGCCGGTATGGGCGGCACTGGTGATGGCTTTGAGGGCATCTTCGAGCCGGTCATCGCTGATGATCAGCTCAATTTTGATCTTCGGGAGGAAATCAACCGTGTATTCGCTGCCGCGGTAGATTTCGGTGTGGCCCTTCTGACGGCCGAAGCCTTTGACTTCGGTAACGGTCATGCCTTGGATGCCGATTTCGGCGAGGGCGTCTTTGACTTCTTCGAGTTTGAACGGCTTGATGATCGCTTCAATTTTCTTCATGGAACTCTCCAGTTACCCCGGTCGGCCCGGTCCAGCTTCACCGGACCGGGCCAGCCAGGATTAGTTTAGCTCATACCGGGGACTGAATGACGTCCGCCCGCGCCGCGGGTGAGGAAGTCAGGATAGGCTTCATTGCCGTGTTCGCCCACGTCCAGGCCCTCGACTTCTTCCTCCGCGCTGACGCGGATGCCGATGGTCTTCTTGAGGATGAACCACACCACCAGCGAGCCGATGAAGGTGAACGCACCGACACTGATGACGCCGATGAACTGGTTGGTGAGCAGCGTCATGCCGCCGCCGTTGAACAGACCGTTACCGGCCGTGTTGGGCTGAATGACGTCCTTGGCGAACAACCCGACCGCCAGGGTGCCCCAGATGCCGTTGACCAAGTGGACGCTGAGCGCACCGACCGGGTCATCGATCTTGATCTTGTCAAAGCCCACCACCGCCACGACCACCAGCACACCGGCAACCGAACCGATGACCAAGGCCGCCGGGACGCTGACGTACGCGCAGGGAGCGGTGATGGCCACCAACCCCGCCAGACAGCCGTTGGCGATCATGGTGATGTCAGGTTTGCCGAGCAACACCCAGGCCGTGACCATCGCGAAGATTGCGCCCATCGCCGCCGCCATGTTGGTGGTGATGAACACATGCGACACCAGCGCGCCATCGCCCAAGGCCATGGTGCTGCCGGGGTTGAACCCGAACCAGCCGACCCACAGGATGAACACGCCCAGAAACACGCTGGTCATGTTGTGACCGGTAATCGGGTTGATCTTGCCGTCCTTGCCGAACTTGCCCAAGCGCGGCCCGAGCACAATCACGCCCGCCAACGCCGCCCAACCGCCCACCGAGTGGACCACTGTCGAGCCGGCAAAGTCCCACATGCCCTTCGCCGCGAGCCAGCCGCCGCCCCAGATCCAGTGGCCAGTGACAGGATAGAAGATCGCCACCAGCAGGAACGAGAACACCAGGAAGCTGCTGAACTTGATGCGCTCCGCCACGGCGCCCGACACAATCGTCGCCGCGGTGCCCGCAAACACGAGCTGGAAGAAGAACTTCGCCCACAACGGCACGCCCGCCCACGCAATCGCGGCATAGGCGCCCTTGTAGTCATCGCCGGTCGCCGGGCTGTTGTCAGCCCCGGTCACACCAAAGAGTCCTTCCAGGCCGATGAACGCATTGCCTTTGCCAAACATCAAGCCCCAGCCAATCAGGTAATACGACAGCGACGCGATGGCGAAGACGATGAAGTTTTTGGCGAGGATGTTGACGGTGTTCTTTTGCCGGCACAGGCCGCTTTCCACGCAGCCGAAGCCGGTATTCATGAAGAACACCAGGATACCGGCGATCAACACCCACAACGTGTCCATGCCCACCTTCAACGTCGCCGCATCGGCGATGAGCTTCTCCACCGGGTTGGGCGGAGCCGCTGCCGGCGCCGCCTCCTGCGCCAGGCCGACACTGGCCAGGGCCAGCATCGCCAGCAGCAGGCCGCCGGGCTTGAGGATTCGTAACAATGGTTTCATGACGGATTTCTCCTTCAATTTACCGGTTGGTTAGAAGGCAAAGTTGACGCCGACATTGCCGATCAGTTCGTTGCCTTGGCCGATATCGTTCAACGAATCCAACGCGACGGACAGTTGCACGCCCGCCCGGATCGAGACCGTCTCGTTGACCGCGAAGTTGGCGGCGACGCCCAGCAGGATGTCGTTCCAGCTCACGTTCGATTGCGAGGCGCGCGAGTTGTACCCGAAGTCGACGCCCAACGCTGCCGAGGGCGTGACGGTCAAGGCCATCGGCTCTTCGAGCTTCAGGTATTGGCCGATGTCGAAGTTGTGGCTGACGCCAAACGTGGCATAACCGCCGTTGAACTCGTCAATGTCCCAGTTCAACGTCACCTTCGGGTTGAGCAACGGGAAGTCGTAGGCCAGCACCGTGTAGAGGTCCCAGGTGTCCGAGCCCGACTCGCCCTTGGGGTAGTGATAGTACAACGCACCGGCGGTCACCGAGAGCTTGCCGAAGGCGTAGGTGTAGTCCAGCGAGTAGTTATGCTCGGTGTACCAGTCCAAGCCGGGCACGTCACTGAAGTACCCGTAGTACGAGGCGGTGATGCCTTTCCACGCGGCGATCAGGTGCGGCACATACACGGGTTCATCCGCCGAGAGTTCCAAGCCGCGGAACACATATTCGGTGTAGTAAGTGGCCCCGACATTGATGCTCCACTCCTTCGAAGGCGCTGGCTCCTGCACCGCCGGGGCGGCCTCTTCAGCACGCACCAGCGCAGCGGTTACGAACACAGCACACAACGTTATCACGAGCTTTTTCATCTTTTCTCCTAGTTTGGTTTGGTTGCAGTTCATCGGGACGCAACAGCCCTATGCACCCCCGGTGCCAACCAACGAGTCGATTCGTCCTAAGTGATTGCCGGTCAACTGGCTAGTGATCTTTCCGCCGCCCGAAGGCGACCGGCTCAAGGGCGCGAGCCTGCCCAAGCTGAGCAAAACAAGACAGC
>JBFZFE010000376.1:0-4171 GCA_041306525.1 Verrucomicrobiota bacterium
TCAAACAATCCATCAAACGCGCCCTCGCCAATCAGGCGAAGACGATTCGGTTGCCGGTTCATCTGGTGGACAAAATCACCAAGATGAAACGTTTGATTCACTCGATGAGCGAAGCGCTTGGCCGTGAACCTACCGATCAGGAACTGGCTGAACGGCTGGACATCCCGGCGACCAAGGTGACACAGTTGCGCACCGCCAGCGTGCGTCCGGCCAGCCTTGATGCCCCCATTGGCGACGATGATGCCACAGAATTTGGGGAGATCGTCGGCGATGAAGCCGCTGCAACACCCTTCGAGATGTTGCGCGACAAAACTCTCCGCAAAGATATCACCGAGCTTCTGACCGAGTTGGAGGCGCGTGAGTCCGAGATCCTCACACTGCGCTTCGGGCTGGATGGTAACCGGCCAAAGACGCTCGAGGAAGTCGGCCGCAAGTTCAAAGTCACTCGGGAACGTGTCCGCCAGATTCAGAATATCGCCCTTACAAAGCTCCGCCGGCTGATGGATCGTCAGGATCAGCCAGCCCAGCCCGCGTAAGGCGCGTTCCTCAACTACGTGCCGTTCGGCCGTCCGGCCAGACCTGCTTTTGGTCCTGAGGCGAGCGTTCCCATTTACCTGAAAAGCACCGCGCCCTGCTGGAAACAGGGCGCGGCATGCTCAAGCACTACGGCTGGTTTCAGTCTATTTCTTCTTCTTGGCAAAATCGAAGATGTGCTCGTCGAACTGGATACGAACTCCCATGTGGAAGCCTTGGTCGGTGTAGTTCGCCCCACTGAGATCGCGGTCATGGAAGCCGATGAGGTTGTAGCCGACGTCAATCCAAAGGTTGTCATGCACACGGAAGCCAATGTCGGGCCCAAACCCATACTGCTTGCTGCTGAAGTCACTGTCGAAGAAGATGCTGCCGTTCAGTCCAATGCTCCAGCGATCGGTCAGGTCATACATGACACGGGTGCTCACCAAGTGTGCCATGTAATAGTCGGGAGTGGCTTCATCCTCGGTCACCTTCATGGCGTAACGACCGCTCCATGTCCATTTCGGCGCGGGGTGATAGTTCAGGTGGGTGCTGATGATGTGCACGTGACGATCCAGCAAACTCGGTGAGGCCAGTTCGTCCTGTTCATACTTGTACTCGTAGAGGAACAAGCTGTTCCACACGTCTGTGGGCGTCTGGCGATAGGCCATCCCGAGCTGCAAACGGCTCTGGAAGCGGTCGCCCATGTTCATCTTGTTGTCCTCGATCCAGAGGATCGACTTGGCCAAAGCGGTCCAATCACGATTGAGCTTGCGGGCGTAGCCCAGTGTATTGAGCCAATGGTCGCGCTCCTCGCTGTGCCGCATCTCCACTCGCGCGCTCGCCTTCCAATCAGTGGCGCCCAAATATTCCACGCCCAAGGCAACTGCCGTCGCGCGATTGAGCTCGTTGGTGCCATAGATCGGCGCGACGCGCTCAAAGCTCGTGTTCAGCCGCAGTCCTTCCGCCAGGTTCCAGCCATTGCGCAATCCGATCGCGGCCTCCGCGTCACGGCCGTTGAAGGAATCGCGCGCCCGGTACTCATTGAAGAAGTGCCCGTCCCGCATGTACTCAGTCTCCACGCCGAACACGGTCGTGTTCTTCTCTTGGTCGCTGTTCAACTCAAAGGCGCCACCCAATGAATCGATGAATTCATGCCGGGCGTACATCCGGGTGCGTTCCTCGATCTGGTAGCTGGCGCCAACCGCCAGCAGGTGGCGCTCGGTGTGCACCACATCATTTTCAACTTCCCCATAGACCGTTGCTCGCGGCAAAGCGGGCACCGGCGCGGTGACCTTTGCCCGGACCGAGATCACTTCGTTGGGCGTGACGCCCTGCATCTGGGGAGTGGCAGCCGCCGCAGTCTCATGGCTGTATCGGCCACCCAATTCGAGACGAATCTTCGAATCGAACACATGCTCGATGCCGCTCAAAACACCCCAGCGTTCACCGTCGTTCTCCAAATCCCGCGTGTCGATTGCTTCAAGGAGGAACCGCGTCTGCGGTCCCAGCGGTTTGATGAGTTTGCCGCCGATTTCCTGGCGTCCCGAACTGATGGGCGAGGAGGCATTGTCGAACTCGGACTCCACATAGGCTCCCCACAAACGCAGGCCGAAACCGGCTGAATCGTGCCGCAACTCCACGCGACCACCCGTGCCGGTCCCATTGGTCATGGAATGACTCTGGGCCACTTCGCCGATCAGGAAGGTCCGCTCCGCGACCTTGAAGGTCGCGTTGCCGCTGTACAACTCGTACTCGTTGAGCGGGTTTTCGTCGCGCACAGCCGAACCGCCCAATTCCAAGCGCGAGTGCAGCTTCCACTGACCGTCAGCACCGTACACCCAGTACTTCTTGCCGCCATCATCGGTTTCATAGGTCACGCGGATCGAGATCGGATTCAGGTTCTCATCCAGGCTCGGGACCGGCGCGCGGAACAACAGCCGCCCGGCGAACGGCTCGAACTCGTAATCGGTAAACCGGGTCAGCGTCACGCTGCGCAGAATCAGGGAGGGCTGGTTGCGGTCGCGCGTGATGATCTCAACTTTCTCACTGTTTTCCAGAATCTCGGTGCTGGTGAAGAAGTAGGGCCCCGAGGTGCCGTCCGCACGGAACTCGCGGATGACCTGCCGAGCGCTGTTGTAAGCGGCCCAGGCGTTGACGACCACGTTGCTCTTCTCGTAATGCTGCTTGATGCCGGTCAGGCTGCGGTTGTAGTCGCCCAAGCCTCGGGCAGCGGTGGCCGCTCCGGTCGTGTAATCGCCATACAGCAGGTAGCATTTCTTGTTGTCCACACGCACATAAAGCTTGCTGGAGGACTGCGCGTCAAAGCCGCGCACGGCAGAGTCGCCATATACCGGATAGTATTGATCCGGCTGAATGTCGCGGAAGAGACGCTGCTGCGTTTCCTTGTCGGAATCGTAAGCCAACGTCAGCAGGTAATCGCCTTTCACCTTGCCCTTGAGGAACAAGGCCGCGCGCGCGCCGCCATCCATGTGGCCGCTGCCACCCGAAAACGCCCAACTGCGCAACTCCTGCTCGAAACCATCGCTCTGGCGCGCGACCAACAGGTTCTTGAGGTCGAGCTTGTGCAGGTTCAAATGTCCTTCAATGACACCCACCGCCATCATCGGCCGCAATGCCGGCAGGAACGCGAGCATGGCTTTGCCTTGCAGATCGCCACTGCTGACTACGATCAACGAGTCGCCCGGTTCCTGCGGCGGCAAAAGCACGAACTCGCCGCTGCCGTTCTCAACGAAAGTCTGGATGCCGGGTTCCTTGCGGTCAACATCCTCGACCTGCCAACGTCCGCGGCTGCTTTCCAAGGTTATCTGCCGGCGCTCGGTCACCTTCTTGCCTTGTGCATCCTCGAGGGCGACCCGAATCGTCGCAGGAGTCAGACCATCCGCTGGTTGCTCACCAGCCGGCAACAGAACTGTGATCTGGCCCAAGCCAGCCTGCCTGTCGCCGCTGGCCACCGGTCGCGCCGGCAGGGCGCTGGACTGGCTGTTCAATGGCTGCTTCTGAATCAGCGACTCAAACGGGGTTGTGGCGGGCTTCGGCGCGGGCTCCGGAACAGTCGTACCGGCCTGCGGCAGCGGGCCCACCGCGGTATCGCGGCGTATGCCCTGCTCAATCTCCGCGACGTTGACTTCGCCCTTGGCACGGCGTCGCCCCACCTCATCGCGCACCGCTTGCGCCGGTGCCTTGATGGCGAAATTGACCTTCCGCATCTCGCCTCGTTTCAGGTCCGCCAGGCAGGTCAGGCCACGGCTGTCGTGCCGCGGCGTCAACTGCTCCATCACCGCCCCCTTGGGCAGCGTGATCTCGTCCACCTTCACGATGTGCGTCCGCGGGCTCAAGCCGTAGATGTTGTATTTGCCTTCGCTGTCGGTCACCACGTAGGAGCCGTCTTGGATGTAGAGACGCACGCCGGGAACACCGGGTTCGCCGTCATCCTGGATTTTGTTGAGGTTCTGATCGACGAAGACCTTGCCGATGAGGATGGCCCGGTCGGTAAAGACACCCGGGTTGATGCGCACCGTCGCAATGGAAACATTGCTGGCCAGCGGCGGCTCGCCTGGCGCCGAGGCCTGGGCGCGGTTCTTGCCTGTGCCTTGCAGGGCGCCGACACCAATTTGCACCCGGTAAGTCAGTATGG
>JBFZFE010000377.1:0-4780 GCA_041306525.1 Verrucomicrobiota bacterium
GAAAGACCTTTCACGCCGCGCCGGTCGCTGACGACCGCCACACCGGCGCAGGTGCCGTTGCGCGGCACGGCGATCCGCACGGGCCGCAGCGGCTCAAAGGGATTGCCCGTTTCCAGGCCGCGCGTGGGCACGCCGCGCGCGAAGGTGATCCACCAGAGCTCCGGCTTCTCCGGCGCGCGCTTCTCCGTCACCGTCTCCATCGGCCAGGCATTCCAGACGTAGGTTCGCTCGACCGCGGCCGTCCAGGCCACCGCGGCCTTGCCGCTGGGGCTGAGCAGGCGGGCCGAGTGGAATCCGGCGTGTTCCCAGGAACCGCGCCCGAAGGGACCAGCCACCGGCGCGCGCCGGACCTCGACCGCCAGCACGTTCGCCCCCTTGACCAGGGACTCCGGCGGCAACCGCAGTGTCAGGCGCCGAATGCGCCGCTCGTACCGATCTTTCCACTTCGGTTCCGGCGGCGTCATCCGCTTCAATGCGGGCAACGGCGTGGTTCCATCCTCCGCCACATAGGTTTCCAACGGATAGTCGGCAGCGAACGTAACCGCGTCCAGGCCGCCCGCCGGCAGATGCCCGCGCCCCACTTCCTTGCCGTTGAGATACACGACCACACCGCCCCGATAGGCCAGTTCCAGGCTCAGGTCCTGGGCCGCCGCGGGATCGTTGATCCCGAAGCAGGTCCGCAGGTGGAAGCGGTCGAACCAGTCCCTCGTGCGCGCATCCACAGAGCCGCCGTATCCGCCGACAAGGTCGGCCAAGTTGTCGGCTTGGTACCGGCCCCAACCGCTGTCGTCAAAGTTGGCGCCGAACCAGCCGTCCGCCGGCGAGGGCGAATGGCCGGCTGCCCAGTCCTTTGGGACCTCGACCTTGGCGAGATCCAGCGGCCGAGAGTCGCGGCCAACCAACTTGCCGTCCTTGCGGCCCACATAGGGGCCGGTGCGCAGGAACACCCGCCAGGGCGTCTGCGCGCCGACCAGTTCGGTCTCGGCCGCGCGGACCGGCGCCGTCAGGGCCAAACCCAGTGTGACGAGCACGGCGATTGAGGTTGTCCTAGTGACTGCATTCATCTGCTTCTCCTTGCGGCTGTTGCCGCAGTTGATGTTCATGACGAATCCTTCTTTCTGGTCCGGGTCGTGGACGGTCATGTCGGTCGGCATGTTCCTGTCTCCTCAGTACTGGGCGGTCACGGTGACGGTAAGGCCCTCAGCAACACCACGCTGCCGTCGGCGCAGACGGCGACGATGGCGCCTTTGACGATGGCCAGGCCATCGCGCACCGGCGGGGCGGGCAACGGCAAACTGGCCACCGCCGCGCCGTCCGCGCGGTTGCAGACGATCAGCCGCCCCGTGCCATCGGACTGCCCCAGGGCGGCCACGGCGACGTCGCCAGCCAGGGCGACGGCTTGTGGCGAACCCGCCTGGGCGAACGGCATCCCCCATCGCGCCGGCTGCTTGGGCTGAGCGTCCGGAGCGAACGCGCTCATTCCGCCGGCATTGGCGCTGAGTACCAGGTCGTCGGCAAAGGCCAGCGCCAGCCCCCTGGCGCCACGAACAACCAGGTCGTAGCGGCCGTTGCACCGCGGGTCGTGGCGGACCAGGCCTTCCTGGGGGACGTTGAGCACGGCGGCGCCTTCTTCGGGTTCGGCCCGCAGACACTGACCCACGACGACCGGCACGCCGCGGGCGTCGGCAATTGCCGCATCATTGAAACAGGGCGCCGAGCGCGGCGACTGCGATTTCGGCAGTACCTTCGACCAACGGGTCGCGCCATCGGCCAACCCGAAGGCCACGGCAAAGACGCCGCCGTCGCGTCCGACCGTCCAGCCGGCGGTGGCCAGCACCGTATCGCCTTCGACCACCACCGATCCGATCACGGGCCAGCGGGACGCCAGCCGTCCGTAGGCCATCCACCAATCGTCAGCGGGCGCCGCCCGAGCGCGCCAAACGAGCGCGCCATCGGCCAGTGACAGGCAATACACCCAACCGTCATGGGCGCCAAACAGGGCGCGGCCGCCGGCGAGCGTCGGCGGCGTATCGACGACCGCAGGCAGGTCTTTGCGCCAACGGACCTTGCCATCGGCGGCGTCGAGACAGACCAGGGAATGCCGGTCCCGATCCACCACGCAGATGGCATTTCCCGCCACCGCCGGCGCGCTGGGGCCATGGAGGGCGTCGGCCCGTCGCGATTGCGCGACCGTTCCGTCCGGCAGCGGATCATCCAGCCGCGCGGTCCAGGAAATCTTGGGCACGCCGCCGACCTTCTCAGCCGTCGCCGCGGATCGCCGCAGGTCGGCACGATACATCGTCCAGCCGGTCGCACCTTCCGTTGACGGCTGCCCAGGCCCGCGCTCGACCGGCCGCGGACGACCGGCCAACGCCTCGGGATCAACGATCCGCGCCGCGCCGTGCGCGCTCGTGCCCCGGACGAACAGTGGCACGCAGCCGCAGGTGCTGCCCACGGCGTACACCAGGCCGTTGGCCACTGGCGCGTAACCGTTGCAGGGCGTGCGCAGCGCCGGGTAGGACAACTTCTCTTTGCTGTCGGGCAAGCAGATCGTCGGCCCCTTGCCGTTGATGGCGAAGGTCTCCAGCAACAGGGGCATCGTGCAGTTGCCGCCACCGGTCGGTTGCGGACGCCGATCGCGAACCGGTTGCCCGTCGGCGACCCGGTACACGGAGGGGCCGATCTGAATGACATCGCCATGCCGGGCCACGGCGGCCGGGGTGCTATGGCCCCCCGGTTTGCCCAAGGTCCAACGCTTGGTTCCATCCGCTGCGCCGAGGATCCAGCGCTCGCTGCCCAGCCTGGCGACGACGATGTCGGCGTCCACGTGGTCGATGCCGACCATGGTGAGCGACCTTCCGCCGAAAACGGGTTTCGCTGGGGCAGGGCGGGGATGCTCGCACTGCCAGCGGACGGCCCCGGTGGCCACGTCCAGGGCGATGATCCGTTCTGGGCCGACGACGGCCAGTGTGCGGACGTCGGCCATCGCGCCCTGGGTATCGACTTTGACGTCCCAAACCGATGCCAGGCTCTTCAGGTCAAAGGCCTGCCAACCGCCTTGGACCTGCGCCAACACCCGGCCGCCGGCCAGGAAGATCCGGCCATTGAGGGCCGGCGGCCGCACCGTGTCGAGTTGCCGCATCGGCTTTCCCGTGGCGGCATCGAGCGCCAGCAGACCCTTTTCGCCCCAGGTGAAGACCTTCGTTTCGTCCATGGCCACTGAGCGCAGGGGCTCGTGGCGACTTTCCTCGCGCTGGCGGATGGGCTTCGGATCGTATCCCAAGGGCCGCCGCCACAGTCGCATTCCACTGAAGGCGTCGCGCGCCACCAACCACCACGAACGCACGTATCCTGTGCGCGGCGCGCTGAGGTTGGCGTCGTCCAGGTTGGTCGCCGCGATCAGTCGCCCGCCGGCGCTGATCAGGCAGGCGCTGTCGTATCCCACCGGGACCATGCCGAGGGCTGGTCCGTCGGCCCAGCGCGGAGCCATCGGCCAGGTGAGAAAAACGTCGCGCCCGCGATAAGGCTCCGCCGACGGTCCGCCGTGGGCGTCAGGCCACTGCATCATGCCCGGCGGCCAGGCAACCACCTCGATGCGCCAGGCCCCGTCCTGCCAGCGGGCCACTCGCCCCAGCGGCCGGGTGATGCGCGTCAATTCCGCCACCGGCGGAACATCCCCGCGTCCAACCGTCAGCGCCGCCAGCCGATCGGCCATGGGCAACACGTCCAACGCCGGCAACTCGATGACCTGTACCAGGCCGGCAACGCCCTTGGCGCGGACGGCGCGACGGACCGCGGACCCCTCGCGCGCAAAGACCACGACGAGTCGATCGGGACCAGCCAGGGCGACGGGCAGTTCAGGGTTCTCCGGAGCGACGACCACGACGAGTCCCTGTGCGGGAACGGCGTCAGCCGGCAGGGCGACCGGTTCCGCCGCTGCCGCCATCAGGGCCAAACTCAGTATGGCGAGCAATGCTACTGACGCTGTTCTGGTGATTGGCGCACTCATCTGCTTTTTCTTGCGGTTGGTGCCGTGGTTGGGGTTGCTGTTCATGGCGTTTCCTTGTTTCCGGTCAGTGGTCCACGCTCATTTCGATACCCCTGTTGTGGCCGCCTTTGGCTTCTCCCGCCTCCGCAAAGAGGCTGATTCTCCGCGTGCCACTTCTCCCACAGCGCGTGGAGTTCCTTGGTCTTCTCCGGCTGGGCGGCCGACAGGTCCTTTTTCTCGCCGCTGTCGGCGGCCAGGTCATAGAGTTTCGGTCGCGGGCTCTTCTTGCCGCCCACCGACATCTTCCACCGGCCAGCGCGGACGTGCCGTCCAGTTCCCAGTACAGCGCCTCGTGTGGATCGCCTTTGGATGTGCCCGTGAGGAACGGCAGCAGGTTGACACCGTCCACCTTCGCGCCTTCGGGCAGCGCTACGCCCGCTGCCGCCAGCGCGGTCGGCAGAATGTCATGCGCGATCACCGGTTGGCCATACATCGTGTTGGGCGTTAACCGTCCCGGCCAGCGGACGAGGAACGGAACCCGGATACCGCCCTCGGCCAACTGGCTCTTGTAGCCGCTCAAGGGCGTGTTCACGGAGGTATTGTACGGATAGCCTCCGTTGTCGGACAGAAGGAAGACCAGCGTGTTCTCTTCCAAGCCCATCTCTTTGAGCCGCTTCATCAGCCGGCCGATGTTGTCGTCCAGCGCCGTCAGCATCGTCGCGAACTGCCGCCGCTTCTCGTCCTTGATCTGCTTGAAGTTCAGTGTGCGGACTACGGCCTTGGGCCGCGCGT
>JBFZFE010000378.1:0-4831 GCA_041306525.1 Verrucomicrobiota bacterium
TTCAGATTCTGTTCTTCGGTCTGTACGCGTGGGTGTTCATCACGGTGTTGCCGACCTGGTTCGGGCTGGCTGGCAGCGTGGTGGATGTGACCATTGGCCAGATTTTCAAGAGCGTGATGATCTATCTCGGGATTCCGTTCTTTGGCGGGATGCTGACGCGGGCGGTCCTGTTGCCGTTGAAGGGGCGCGAATGGTACGAGCAGAAGTTCATCCCGCGGATTGCGCCGGTCACGCTGATGGCATTGTTGTTCACCATCGTGGCGATGTTCAGTTTCAAGGGCGAAACGATCGTCAAGATACCGCTCGACGTGGGGCGGATTGCGTTGCCGTTGGTGTTGTACTTCGCGGCGATGTTCCTCATCAGTTTCTTCATGGCCAAGAAACTCGGGGCCGATTACAGCCGGTCAGCCACGCTGGCGTTCACGGCGGCCGGTAACAACTTCGAGCTGGCCATTGCCGTGGCGATTTCAGTGTTTGGGATCCAATCCGGCGTGGCGTTTGCCGCGGTGGTGGGGCCGTTGGTGGAGGTGCCGGCGTTGATCGGGCTGGTTCATGTGTCGCTGTGGCTGCGTCGACGGTTCTCCAACCAGACTGCTGGAGCTCCTGTCAGCACGGATAACACTCCTCGCCACGCATGACGCTCGGAATGCCTGATGAGGTGCCCGAAGCCAGACGATCTGCATAACTGAAGCGGCGGCGAGCCGGCAAAAGTCTCATCGCCGGCCATGGGGCGGGCTGCTAAATTACCGGTGATGAAAGAATTCTTCGTCGGATTGATTGTCGGGGCGGTGCTGGCGTTGGGCACCGGGTGGTATTTCACGGTCGGGCGACAACGGGCCGATGTGCGGCATGCCCAGGATGTTTCGGCGGCCAAGGTCCAGCAGGCGGCCGACTCGGTCGAGGCCAAGTTGAAGTCCTGGCACCTCAACACCGACGAGATCAAGGCCGAGATGGAGAAGACCGGCAAGGTGGTGCGGCAGTCGGTGCGCGAATGGAGCGGCACAGCGGCGGACGTGGCCGGTGACGCCCGTATTACCGGCACGATCAAGGCCAAGCTCGTGGCCGACAAGGAAATCGGCGGCTGGAGCATTGGCGTCAGCACCTCCGATGGCGTGGTCACCTTGTCCGGTACTGTCGCCAACTTCGAGCAGATCGCCCGCGCCATTCTGATCGCCTCCGAAACGCCCGGCGTGCGCAAGACGCTCTCGACCATTCAGGTGAAGAAGTGAGCGCCACCAAATCACAGATCGCCGCTTGTTTTGAGGAGATCGCGCAGCTGTTGGAGTTGAAGGGGGAGAACCCGTTTCGGGTGCGGGCCTACTACAACGCGGCGCGGACGGTCGAGGGTTTGCATGAGGACCTGACGAAGTTGGTCGAGGAAAAGAAGCTGACCGAGATCAAGGGGATCGGGACGGATCTGGCGGCGAAGATTGCGGAGTTGGTCGCGACCGGTCAGTTGCGATTCCATGTCGAGCTGAAGGCATCGTTGCCGGCGGGGATGCTGGACATGTTGCGGATACCGGGATTCGGGCCGAAGCGGGCGAAGCTGTTGCACGATAAGCTCGGCGTGGACACCATCGAGAAGCTCGAAGCCGCCTGTAAAGCCGGTCAGATTGCCACGTTGGACGGGTTCGGCGAGAAATCGCAACAGAAGATTCTTGAAGGCATCCAGCAGGTCCGCTTGTTTGCGTCGCGGCATCATTACCACAAAGCGTACGCGGTGGCGGAGCCGCTGTTGGAAACGCTGCGGGCCCATCCGGCGGTGATTCGCTGCAACCTGGCCGGCAGCTTGCGGCGGCGGCGCGAGACGATTGGCGATGTGGATTTCCTGGTCAGCGCCAAGCCGGCGGACGCGACCGATGTCATTGCGGCGTTTGTGAGCGAGCCGGGCGTGCGCAACGTGATTGCCGAGGGCCCGACCAAGGCGAGCGTGGTGCTCAAGGGCGGCGTCCAAGCCGATCTGCGGGTCGTCAGCGATGAGCAGTTCGCCTTTGCGCTGAATTACTTTACCGGCAGCAAGGAACACAACATCGCGCTGCGCGGGCGGGCGTTGCGGCTGCATAACCTCTCGCTCAACGAATACGGTTTCTCGCCCGCGGCGGAGAAGGAAAAGAGCGCCAAGGAACTGGGCAGCACGATTGCCTGCCGGACCGAGGAGGAAATCTACAAGGCGCTCGGTTTGGAGTACGTCCCGCCCGAATTGCGCGAGGACATGGGCGAGATCGCGGCGGCGGAGCAGGGGACTTTGCCGCGGCTGATCGAGAAGGAAGATCTGCGCGGGGTGTTCCATTGTCACAGCACCTGGAGCGACGGCTTGGCGACCATTGAGGAAATGGCCGACGCGGCAATGGAATTGGGCTTGGAATATCTCGGCATCGCCGATCACAGCAAGGGACAGGTGCAGGCCAACGGGCTGAGCGCGGAACGGCTGCGCGAGCAAGCCGCAGAGGTCAAACAGCTCAACGCGAAGTTCGCGAAGCACGATTTCCGCATCTTCTTTGGCTGCGAAGTGGACATCCTGCCGGATGGATCGCTCGACTTCGATGACGCCACGTTGGCGCCGCTGGACTATGTCATTGCCGCCGTGCATTCCAGCTTCACCCAGCCGGCTGCGCAGATGACGGCGCGCGTCTGCAAGGCGTTGGCGCATCCGCGGGTGACGATGCTCGCCCACCCGACCGGTCGGCTCCTGTTGGAACGCGAAGGCTACGCGATCAACATGCCCGAGGTGCTCGCAGCCGCCGCCAAGCACGGCAAGATCATCGAGATCAACGCGCACCCGTACCGGCTCGACATGGATTGGCGGCTCTGGAAACGCGCCAAGGAACTCGGCGTCAAGTGCGCGATCAACCCCGACGCCCACAGCGTCGAGGAGTTGCAGAGCATCGCCTTCGGTGTCGGCATCGCTCGCAAAGGCTGGCTGACGAAGGCCGACGTGGTGAATTGTCTCCCGTTACGGCAAGTCGAAGCGCTGTTGCGTGGTGCGCCGTCAACCTGACCGCCGCAATCAGGATTGTCGTCACAATTCGCGACCAGGTTGTTGCCAACCCCTACTTCGCTGGTAGGATATGCATTGCTAATACGATGAAGCGGGTAGACTATAACCACGACCAGACGCACCGGTCACAACCAAAGCAACGGGAGGCGAGCATGAAAAGTTCGGTTGTCGCAACGGTGCTGGGCCTGATGCTAATGACGGCATCGGCGTTGGCCCAGTCCGACATTGATCAACGCATCAGCCGTTTGGAGGAGGAACTCCGTCTGCTCCGGCAGGAACGCGAGGCCGAGAAGAGGGCCGCCGCTGAAAAGGCGAGCAAGCCGGTCGCCATCGCATACGCCGACGAGAAGGGACTCGGCATCAAGTCGGCGGATGGCGGTTTCGGGCTGCGTTTCCGCGGGCAGATCAAGGCAGACGGGCGCTTCTTCCTCGACGACACGGCGGAGGCATACAGCGACACCTTCCTCATCCGCAGCGCGCGAATTCGGGTGGATGGGACCGTGTTCCGCGATTTCGACTTCATGATTCAACCGGAGTTTGCCGGCAGCTCGCTCAGCCTTCAGGACGCTTATCTGGAATGGCGGAGGTGGCCCGAACTCCGTCTGCGGGCCGGTAAATTCAAATCACCGGTAAGCTTGGAGCGGCTGCAGTCGGACACGGAAACGATGCTTCCCGAACTTGGTCTGGCCACCGCTCTGGCGCCGAATCGCGACATCGGTCTGCAACTCGGCGGCGAGCTGTGGGGCGGCGTGGTCGGGTACGCGGTCGGGGTTTTCAATGGCGTGGCCGACGGTGCGAGCGGCGAGGCGGACTTTGGCGACAGCAAGGAAGTCGAGGCGCGTCTGTTCGTTCATCCTTTCCGCCAGACAGACCTGAAGCCGTTGCAGGCTTTGGGTGTGGGCCTGGCGGGTACGTGGGGCGATGTCCAGGGCGCGACCAACTCAACAGCGTTGCCGGTCTTCCGCTCGGCCGGGCAGAACGCATTTTTCGCTTACCGGTCCGGCACGTTTGCCGGTGGCGAACGTTACCGGGTTGTGCCGCAGATGTACTACTACTGGGGCCGATTCGGATTGCTGGCTGAGTACGCGCTTTCAGCCCAGGAAGTCCGCCGCGGCGCGGCTTCGACGCAGTTGGAGAACACGGCGTGGCAGGTGGAAGCCTCGGTGTTGTTGACCGACGACGTTGCATCCTACCGTGGCGTGAGTCCGAAACGTCCGTTTGACCCGACCAAGGGGAACTGGGGCGCATTGGAGATTGCTGGCCGTTACAACGAACTTGATGTCGACGATGCGGCGTTCCTCGGCGGGTTCGCCGATCCGGTAACATCGGCGACGCAGGCGCGTGGCTGGGCGGTCGGGTTGAACTGGTACCTGAACCGCAATGTGCGGACTTTTGTGACGTACGAGGAGACGGAATTCGATGGCGGCGCCGCGGCTGGGACTGACCGGCCGACAGAGAAAATCGTCTTCACCCGTTTGCAGCTCGCTTACTAAACCACAAGAATAGGACAAAGGAGAAACATGAACGAAGCCCGTTACTACAACGATAACGCCCTCTCCATCGGCAATACGCCCTTGGTGAAACTGAACCGCGTTACCGATGGCGCCCAAGCCACCGTGCTCGCCAAGGTTGAGGGGCGCAATCACGCGTACTCGGTGAAGTGCCGCATCGGGGCGAACATGATCTGGGACGCCGAGAAACGCGGCGTGTTGAAGCCCGGCAGCACGATCGTCGAACCGACGAGCGGCAATACCGGCATCGCCTTGGCGTTTGTCGGCGCGGCGCGCGGCTACAAGGTCGTGCTGACAATGCCGGAAACGATGAGCATCGAAC
>JBFZFE010000379.1:0-8170 GCA_041306525.1 Verrucomicrobiota bacterium
AGGGCTTGCTCTACATCCTTTTGGTCTTGTCGCTGTCCGCGATGGTGACGGTGATCGGCTGGAACGGGGCGTCGATGACCTTCCCGGTTGAGAAAGAGTAACCGTGAGGTCTGCGGGACCCGGGTCGTACCTATGACATCTATGAATGCAGTGGCGTGCCGACGATTGACATTGTGTTTCCAAAACAGTTAAGGATAGTGCTCAGATGGTCAGATCAATTTTCTTTCAGAATCCGAATCAGCGCACCAACGAGGAATTTGCCGATTGCAAATGGAGTTCACCGCCACACGAAGGAGGCAAGACATGAAAAAACAAGTGAGGTTGAGTGCTTTTGTTTTTCTGGCAATTATGTTGGCTGTGGGTACGGTTGCGTCTGCGGCGGCTCCGGCATGGAAGGCCAAGTACAACACCGCGGCCCCAGACTGCACGTATGGCGGTGAGTTCAAGTCGATCGAGGCCGTTGATCAATACACCGTCAAGTTTACACTCTGCACGCCTGACCCGGCTTTCCTGTCCAAGGTAGCGTTCGTGGCCTTTTCCATCCAAAGCTCAGCCTACCTGGAGAAGACCGGCGGCGGTGGAGCCGATCTGTTGAGCAAGCCCATCGGCACGGGCCCATACATGCTCAAAGAATGGGTACGCGGCGATCACCTGACGTTCGTGCCCAACCCGAACTATTATGGCGAAAAACCCAAGAACAGCCAAGTCATATTCCGCTGGAACAAGGAAGCGGCGGCCCGCTTGCTCGAACTGCAAGCAGGCACGGTGGATGCAATTGCCAATCCCAGCCCGGATGACTTTGACAAGATTCAGGCCAACCCAAAACTCAAACTGATGCCGGTCGCACCCCTCAACGTTTTATACCTCGGCATGAACAATACCATCAAACCGTTCGACAACGAAAAAGTTCGCCAGGCGGTGGCCATGGCGATTGATAAAAAACGCCTGATAACCAATTTCTACCCGTCCGGCTCGATGGTGGCCGAGCAATTCATGCCGCCCGCCCTGGTGCCCGGCTATTCAAAGGGCTACACGTGGTACCCGACGGATACGGCCGCCGCGAAGAAGCTGCTGGCCGAGGCCGGCTACCCGGACGGTTTCGAAACGACGCTGTCCTACCGCGACGTGGTGCGCAACTATCTGCCGTTACCCGGCAAGGTTGCGCAAGACATCCAGTCGCAGCTGGCCGCCATCGGCATCAAGGTCAAGATCAACGTTTTGGAATCCGGCAAGTTCCTGGCCTCCGTCGCGGCGGGTGAGCAGCCATTGTATTTTAACGGCTGGCGGGCCGATTATCCGGACGCCACGAATTTTGTGGACTTTCATTTTACCGGAGCCTCCAAGAATTTCGGCACACCATTCCCCGACCTGGTGGACGCAATCCGCAAGGCCGCGCAGGTGGCCGACCCGGCTGAACGCGACAAGCTGTATGTCAAGGTCAACGAGCTGATCAAACAGCATGTGCCGATGGTGCCGTTGGCGCACGGCGGTTCTGCGAATGCGTTCAAGGCCACCGCCCAGGGAGCGCACTCCCGCGTCGTGGGCTCGCTGATGTTCTCCGAACTGTCCATCCCGGGTCAGGACAAGATCGTGTGGATCCAAAATGCAGAGCCGATCAGCCTCTACCTCAACGACGAAACCGATGGCGAGACGAACGCCGCCGGCGAGCAGATCTTTAAATCGCTGCTGCAATACAAGCTGACCAGCGCGGAAGTCGAAGGCGCGTTGGCTGAAAAATACTCGGTCAACAAGGACCTGACCGAGTGGACGTTCAACCTGCGCAAGGGCGTCAAGTTCAGCGACGGCACCCCGTTCGACGCGAACGACGTCGTGTTGACCTATGTCGTGGCGTGGGATGCCAACCACCCCCTGCACAAGGGCAACACCGGCGCCTTTGAATACTTTCGCGGCTTTTTTGGGAAATTGCTGAACGCGCCGGAAAAGAAATAAAATCGCCTCCGCGTTGTTTCCATCGAGTCGATAAGCGCTGTCGCTGGGGCGTCGCTGCATGAGACGCCCCAGCCGTCTCGGTCACTCACTGCAAGCCCACAGGTCGAAACCGACGCAATGTTAAGTTTTCTTGCCCGGCGATTGCTGCTGCTTATCCCCGTGCTGTTTGGGATTCTGTTCATCACCTTCGCGCTGGCCCGGATGATCCCGGGCGATCCCTGCATCATGGCACTGGGCGAAAGAGCGACGGCCGAACAGTGCTTCCAGTACCGTGAACGCTTCGGCCTCAACGACTCCATCCCCGTTCAATTCATGCATTACCTGGGCAATCTCGCGCAAGGCAACTTGGGGAACTCACTCCGCACCAGCGAGGCTGTCGGCGACGTGGTGCTCCTGCGCCTGCCCATGACCGTTGAGCTGGCCTTTACGGCGATGCTCATTGCGTCAATCGTGGGTATCACGCTGGGCATCATCTCCGCCTACTGGAACAACTCGCCTATCGACGTCATGACGATGATGGGGGCCAACCTGGGAGTCTCGATGCCTGTGTTCTTCTCGGGGCTGATGCTGGCCTATTTTTTCGCCATTGTGCTCTTGGACACGCCCTTGTGGCTGCCGCCTTCAGGGCGACTCACGTCAGGCATAACCCTCACGCCACTGGTGGAGACCTTCCATTGGCAGAACCTGTCGGGCGCCCCGCTGGTCGTGGTGACGTTTATTTCAAATATGGCGACCATCAATTCGCTCATCTCCGGCGACTGGCCCGTGTTCTGGGATGCCCTCCGCCATCTAATACTGCCCGCCGTCACCGTGGGCTCGATCTCGACTGCCATCATCGCGCGCATGACACGCTCCAGTCTGCTGGACGTAATGGGCCTGGATTACATTCGCACGGCACGTGCCAAGGGTCTCAGGGAGCAACTGGTCATCTTCCGCCACGCCCTGCGCAACGCCATGTTGCCGATCATCACCATTGTCGGTCTGCAACTGGGCCATTTGCTGGGCGGCGCCATCCTGACCGAGACGATATTCGGGTTGCCAGGCGTGGGCCAGATCATGGTGGACTCGATTTATGCGCGCGACTATCCCGCCCTGCAAGCATTTGTCGTAGTGATTGCCGTCATCTTTGTCATGGTTAACCTCATCGTGGATATTTCTTATGCCTATCTTGACCCCCGGATCCGCTTGCAATGAGTGGAGTGCGAATGGAACCCGATAACGCTACGGTGAGCGGCGTTGCCACTCAAACGCGGAGAAATTTATGGCTCGACGCGTTGCGTCACTTGTTGGAAAAACGCTCCGCCGTGGTCGGGCTGTCGGTGTTGATTGGGCTGGCCGCCATTGCCCTCCTGGCGCCCGCGCTTGCAACCCATGACCCGATCCAGCCCCTGTCGGACATCAAACGCAATACCCCGCCGTGCATCCATCTGCTCGGCTGTCCCGATAGTCAGCCGCAGCACATCTTCGGCATTGACGGCAACAACCGCGACTTTTTCAGTCGCATGCTGTATGGCGCTCGGCTCTCGCTGATCATCGGGTTTGCGACCGTGTCGCTCGCCCTCACCGTGGGGACGCTGCTCGGCGCAGTGTCGGGGTATGTGGGCGGCTGGATCGACAATGTGATCATGCGGATCATGGACGTCATGCTGGCCTTCCCTTTTCTGCTCTTGGCGATCTTCCTCGTCGCGGTGCTGGGGCCCGGATTGATCAATGCGCTGCTGGCGATCAGTATCGTATCCATCCCGGGCTACGCCCGCATCGCACGCGCCAGCGTCGTCTCGGTCAAGGAGATGGACTATGTAACCGCCGATCGGGCCTTGGGGGTGTCGCCCGTGCGCATCCTGTTCCGCCGCATTTTGCCCAATGCGATGACGCCCCTCATTGTCCAGGGAACGCTCGGCATCGGAACGGCCATCATATCGGCCGCCGCGCTTTCATTCCTGGGGCTTGGCGCGCAGCCCCCGACGCCCGAATGGGGCATCATGCTGGCCGAAGAACGCAACAACTTGTTCAACGCTCCGCACCTGTTGTTCATCCCCGGCGTTGCGATCACGCTCACCGTGCTGGGGTTCAATCTGCTGGGTGATGGCCTGCGCGACGCGCTGGACCCGCGACTGAATCGTTAGCTCAGCCGCGTGAAACTCGCCGGGCTCCGTTTAGGCAACCGACGACAGTAAGCGCTTGCGTGGCGGTTTTCCAGAGAGGGTAGAATCGAGAGAAAGCAACTGTGACTAACCAAAACGATGTTTTGCTAGACATTCGCGACTTGCGAACCTATTTTTATACCCAGGACGGCGTGGTCAAAGCCGTGGACGGCGTGAGCTTCCACGTCAATCGCGGCGAGGTGATGGGGTTGGTCGGCGAGTCCGGTTGCGGCAAGAGCGTCACCTCTTTTTCGGTGCTACGCTTGGTGGGTTACCCGGGCAAGATCGTCAGCGGCGAAATTATGTTCGACGGCAAGGACGTGCTCAAACTCCCGCGGGACGAGATCACCGCGCTGCGCGGCAACCGCATCTCCATGATCTTTCAACAACCCACTTCCTGCCTCAACCCCGTGTTCGACGTGGGGTTCCAACTGGCCGAAGTGGGCGAGATCCATCAAAAACTGAATCGCAAGGTGGGCCGTCGGCGCGCGGTCGAGCTGCTGCACATGGTGGGCATACCTGACCCGGAGCGACGCATCACATCCTACCCACACGAGCTGTCCGGCGGCATGGCGCAGCGCGCGATGATTGCCATGGCGTTGGCCTGTACACCCGATTTGCTGATCGCCGATGAGCCGACGACGGCGTTGGACGTGACGATCCAGGCCCAGATCTTAGACCTGATGCGCAACCTGCACCAGAACCTGGGCACGTCGATCATTCTGATCACACACGATCTGGGCGTAGTCGCCGAGATGTGCCAGCGGGTGGCCGTCATGTACGCAGGAGAGATTGTCGAGGAAACGGACGTCACAACCCTCTTCAAAGAGCCCCTGCACCCCTATACCAGAGGATTGATCGGGTCTATCCCGGTGTTGGGCGAGATCAAAGACCAGCTCGATGTGATTCCCGGCAACGTGCCCAACCTGATCGACCTGCCGCTTGGCTGCCGGTTCGCTCCCAGGTGTCGGGCGCGCGTGGAACACGAACTGGCAATTTGCACCCGCGAAAATCCCGATCTAAAACCCGCAGCCGCCCATCATACGGTGCGTTGCTGGTTGTACCAGTAGAATCGTCAAATGCCTGAACTACAGACTCAAATGACAGACACCCTGGTCGAGGCCCGGTCGCTCACCAAGCATTTCCCGGTCAAGGGCGGAGTGCTCCAGCGCACGCAGGCGTGGGTCAAAGCGGTAGACAACGTATCACTCACCATCCGGCGCGGCGAGACACTCGGGCTGGTCGGCGAGTCGGGCTGCGGCAAAACGACCATTGGCCGGATGCTGCTGCGGCTCATCGAGCCGACCGCCGGCCAGGTTTTTTTTGACGGCCAGGACATCTCTGAATTGACCAATTCCGAACTCAAGCCCTTTCGCCGCGATATGCAGATCATTTTTCAAGATCCGTTTTCTTCACTGGATCCGCGCACGCCGATTGGCGACAGCATTGCGGAGGGGTTGCGGGCGCATGGAATGAAAAGTGGTCAGCAGCGATTCGAGAGAGTGCTTGACATCATGCGAACGGTGGGGCTGGAAGATTATCACGCACGGCGATATCCGCACGAGTTTTCCGGAGGCCAGCGTCAGCGCATCGGCATCGCGCGCGCACTGATTCTGCGCCCCAAGTTCATCGTGTGTGACGAGCCGGTCAGCGCGCTGGATGTTTCCATCCAGTCCCAGGTGCTCAATCTGTTGCGAAGACTTCAGCACGAATTCAGCCTGACCTACCTGTTCGTAGCGCACAATATGAGTGTCGTCGAGCATATCAGCGACCGTGTGGCGGTGATGTACCTTGGCAAGATCGTAGAACTGACCGACCGCGAGACCTTCTACCGCGATCCCCAGCACCCTTATACCCAGGCGCTCATGTCGGCCATCCCTGTCCCGAATCCTGCGCTCAAGCGCCGGAGGGTCGTGCTGGCAGGGGACGTCCCCAGCCCGCTTCGTCCGCCTCCGGGGTGCCGTTTCCACACGCGCTGCCCGGTATCGTTTGATCGCTGCAAAGTGGAAGAGCCGCCGCTGATCGACCTGGGCGGCAATCACCATGCCGCATGTCACCTGCGACAGCCCAGGTAACCGCGCGGCCTCGCTGCGCCGGGCTCGGCTTGGCCGGTCATACGAGCGCCGCTTCGCGCAAGGAACCGCGTCAATCGGGGTCAACCGCTCTCACCTCTGAACCGAAAGTCAGGAGAACCGTATGGCAACCAACCGTATCAGTGATCTGAAGCCGATGACAGACGGAGTCGTTCCCATCTCCGTCGAGGAACGACAAGGGCGTGTAGAAAAGGCCCGCAAGCGGATGATTGAAAATCATATTGACGCCGTGATTCTTGAGCCGGGCTCAGGCTTGTTTTACTTTACCGGCATTCGGTGGGGCCGCAGCGAAAGGGTTATGGCTGCCGTTCTTCCCGCCCGAGGCGAGATGGTCTACGTGTGTCCCGGTTTCGAGGAAGAACGACTGCGCGAACTCATCCTCATTGGAAATGAGGTGCGTGCATGGGAAGAGCACGAGAGCCCATACAGGTTGATGGCCGGAATTCTCAAGGATCACGTCGCCGCCAGCGGCAGAGTGGGGATCGAAGAAAGTGTGCGCTTTTTTCTGGTCGATGGAATTCGAAAACAAGCACCGCGGTTGGAACTGGTCAGCGCCGACCCCGTCACGATTTCGTGTCGAGCTTACAAATCTTCCACCGAAATAGCGCTGATGCAGCGAGCGATGGACATCACATCGGAAGCATTCAAAGTATCCATCTCCCTGTTGCGAGAAGGCATGTCACAGGAGGAGTTTGCCGCCCACAGCCGGGCGGCCCACAAGGCATTGGGCGTCTCCGGGGAGATCGGCTGTCAGTTCGGAGCGAGTACGGCCTATCCGCATGGAAGCAATAAACCGGAACATCTCAAAGAAGGCGATGTTGTGTTGATGGATGGCAGCTGCACGGTGGACGGGTATTACTCCGACATCAGCCGGACGATTGTCTTCGGCAACCCCTCGCAGCGTCAGAGAGATGTGTGGAATCTGGAAAAGGAGGCTCAAGCGGCGGCATTTGCAGCGGCGCAGGTGGGTGCATCGTGCGGGCAAGTGGATGCGGCGGCACGCAAGGTGATCACCGATGCCGGCTTGGGGCCGGGCTACAAAGTGCCGGGGCTACCTCACCGAACGGGGCACGGCATCGGGCTGGATATCCACGAGTGGCATCCTATCGTTCAGGGAAGCCAGACGCCGCTCCTGCCCGGCATGTGCTTTAGCGACGAACCGATGATCGCTATCTATGGCGAGTTTGGCGTGAGGCTGGAAGACTGCATTTATATGGCTGAAGATGGGCCCCATTTCTTTACGCAGCCCAGTCCAGCGATCGAGCAGCCCTTTGCGTGAGTTTAGCGGATCGAGACGCAGGGGCGATGACGCTTGCGGATGGCGACTACGGTGACCACGCCGCCGATGATGACATCCGCACCTTGCCTGAAAGGCCTGTAGCACACGCGATCCGACCTTGAATCTCTATGGGTAGAATTCCCCGCCGCTTGCGGCGTTGAGACGATAAAAACCTTCAGGTGAATACCCCGCCCTTGGGGCGGGGATGGATTATAACCGCCATATCGTATAAGCTCTTTATGCGCAACGAGAGCTTCTTCCTCCGGCCCGTCCACGAATGGCAGCGCCGCTGCGAGGCCCTGCGAGCCTCCTTTGTCGCCCGTATCATCGCCGAGCGCTTCGGCTACTCCCTGGCCTGTGTGCACCTGCTCCGGCACATGTTCACCCACCAGAAGATCGACTTCTCCGAACCCGTCCCCGAGGGCAAGACCAACCGCAGAAGGCTCGATGCGGCCCTCAAAGCCAAGATTTGTAGCTGGCGCGAGCAGCGGTTGTCGGCCGGAGAAATCACCGCCCTTTTGTCCGAAGAAGGCGTCGAGATCTCGGTGCGCACGATCGAGCGGGTCCTGGCCGAGGAGGGCTTCCCCAAACTGCCCCGGCGAAGCCGCTTGAAGCTCGGGCTGACAGTCAAAGGGGCCCAGGTTCCGGCCGTGGCTGAGAAGCTTGAGCTTGGCGAGATGCCCAAGTGTACTGCGATGTCCACC